>CAZQJX010000026.1:0-23829 GCA_964592965.1 uncultured bacterium | reverse complement strand
TTGCCGGATGGGTGAACAACGACCCAGGCGGGGTGACGGTTGAAGTTGAAGGGGAGGTGGAAAATATTGAGCAATTCCTTAAGGAATCAGTAGAAAAAGCTCCTGTTCTTTCAAGAATCAAATCAGTTGAGCACAAAGAAATAGAGCCAAAGGGAGAGAAAGATTTTGTCATTCGCGAATCCGAGCGCTCAGATGTTGTCAGCACACAGGTATCGCCAGATGCGGCTACCTGCCCGGATTGCTTGAGGGAACTTTTTGACCCGAAAGACCGCAGATACCGCTACCCATTTATCAACTGCACTAATTGCGGTCCTCGCTATACAATTATTGAGCAAATCCCCTATGACCGGCCATATACCACAATGAAAATTTTTAAAATGTGCCCTGAGTGTGAACAGGAATATCATAATCCTTTAGACAGGCGCTTTCACGCACAGCCCAATGCCTGCCCTGTTTGCGGACCAAAATTGGTGCTTTTGGACAGGGAAGGAAAGGAAATTTCTGGCGACCCCATAAAACAAGCCATAAAGCTTTTGAAAGAAGGAAAAATTATTGCTGTAAAAAGTCTAGGCGGGTATCAGCTCGCTTGCGATGCCCTTAATGAAAAGGCAGTAAAAACCCTTCGCTCCCGCAAAATAAGAGAAGACAAGCCCTTTGCTTTAATGGCACCTGATATTTCTGCCATAGAAAAATACGCCTTTGTCTCGCCCGCAGAAAAAGAAATTCTTTTAAGCCCAGAAAGACCAATAGTTTTGCTTAAAAAGCGTCCCAGCCCGTCCTTGGCGCACAGTGTTGCTCCTCGCCAGAAAAACTGGGGATTTATGCTTCCCTACACTCCTCTCCATCACCTTCTTTTGAGAGAAAGCCAGATGATTCTGGTGATGACCAGCGGGAATTTGAGCGATGAGCCCATTGCTTACAAAGACGAAGAGGCAATGAGTCGCCTCAAAAACATCGCTGATTACTTCCTCACCCACAACCGCCCGATTTACATTCGCTGCGATGATTCAGTGGTGAGGGTGTTTGAAGAAAAGCTTTATCCAATCCGTCGAGCCCGAGGCTATGTTCCCCGCCCGCTTGAGCTACATTTTGATGAAAAGCGCTCCCTTCTAGCAGTAGGGGCTCAACTTAAGAATGTTTTTGCTCTTACCAAAGCTGGGCAAATCATACTTTCGCATCATATTGGCGACCTTGACAATCTTGAAACCTTTAGAGCTTTTGAAGAAGGTATAGAGCACCTAAAAAAAATCTTTGAAATTGAGCCCGAGCTAGTAGTTTACGACCTTCATCCAGATTATCTCTCCACTCAGTATGCGCTCTCACTGGATATCCCTAAACTTGGCGTTCAGCATCATTATGCTCACATTGCTTCGGTAATGGCAGAGCATAAGATTGACCATAAAATCATTGGCGTGAGCTTTGATGGCACTGGATACGGCACTGATGATAACATCTGGGGTGGAGAATTTTTAATTGCAGACTATTTTGGCTTTGAGCGCAAAGCCCATCTGAAATACATCCCTATGCCGGGTGGAGAGCAAGCCATTAAACAGCCTTGGAGAATGGCGCTTGTTTGGCTGGAGAGAATTTTTGGAGAAGATTTCTGGGAGCTGAGTCTGAATTTTCTTCAAAAAATTGACTGCAAAAAAGCAGAGATTTTGCTTGGTGCAGTAAAAAAAGAAATCAACGCACCGCTAACCTCAAGTATGGGCAGGCTTTTTGATGCGGTGAGCGCACTTTTAAATCTTCGGCTGGAAGCTAATTATGAAGGTCAGCCTGCTATAGAGCTTGAAATGGTCGCTGACGAAAGCGAGACGGACGCCTATTCCTTTGCAAGCTCTTTTGAGGACGGAAAAATCATTATTAATCCTGAGTCGGTCATTGCTCACATAGTTGAGGACTTGGAGCACAAAGAAGATATCTCAAAGATATCTGCCCGATTCCATAATGCTGTCTGCCAAATGGTAATCAGCACCTGCGATTTAATTGCTCAGGATTCTGGCATCACCCAAGTTGGGCTGAGTGGTGGTGTTTTTCAAAATTTCTGGCTTTTGAGTAAAATTAAAAGCGGTCTGGAAAAGAAGGGATTTAAAGTATATACTCATCATCAGGTTCCTGCCAATGATGGTGGTATTTGTCTCGGGCAGGCAATAATCGGACTGAGGAGGATGAAAGATGTGCTTGGCAGTTCCGATGAGGGTTGAAAAAATAGAAGGCAAAAAAGCGATTGTTGATAGCGCAGGCGTGCAAGCAAAAGTTGATATTAGTATGGTTCCAGAGGTTAAGGTTGGAGATTATGTGATTGTTCACGCAGGATTTGCCATTGAGATTCTTAAGCCAGAAGAGGCAGAGGAAACGCTCAGGCTCATTGAGGAAATGGTAGAGATGATGGAGGCGACCAAAGGTGAAATATCTTGAAGAATTCAGAAATTTTGAGCTGGCGCAGAAGCTTTCCCAGAAGATCAAAGAAATTGCCAAAGGCGCAGGTCAAATTAAGCTTATGGAAGTGTGCGGAACGCACACAATGGCGATTCATAAGTTTGGGATTAAAAGCCTGCTTCCAGAGAATATTCGGCTGATTTCAGGTCCTGGTTGTCCTGTATGCGTGACTCCCAATAATTACATTGACCGTGCTATTGCATTAAGCCAAAAAAAGGGCACTTTAATAACCACTTTTGGTGATATGCTTCGTGTTCCTGGCTCCAGTAAAAGCCTTGAACAAAGCAGAGCAGAAGGCGGTGCAGTTAAAATGGTTTATTCGCCTCAAGATGCTCTGAAGCTGGCAGAGGAAAATCCTGACCTTAAGGTGGTTTTTCTTGCTGTGGGATTTGAAACCACCTCTCCTGCCATAGCTCGCACCCTAGAAGAAGCTGAAGAGCAGGGCATAAGAAATTTTTATCTTTTGGTCGGGCACAAGCTTATTCCACCTGCAATGAAAGCTCTGGTGGAAAATGAGCGCATAGGAATTAATGGCTTTATCTGCCCTGCTCATGTCAGCACCATTATTGGCTTGGAGCCTTATCGCTTTTTAGCCAAAGATTATAATATCCCTTGCGTTGTTGCTGGATTTGAGCCTTTGGATATTCTTCAGGGAATTTTGATGCTGGTGGAAATGATTGTCTCTGGAAAAGCTGATGTTAAAAACCAGTATCGGAGAGTTGCAAGCGATGCTGGCAATAAAAAAGCACAGGAGCTTTTAGCAAAAATATTTGAGCCAGCAGATTCTGAATGGCGTGGTCTGAGCATAATACCAAAGAGCGGATATAAGCTGAAAGAAAAATACTCTCATAGAGATGCAGAAAAAATGATTCCTGTTGAAGTAGAACCCAGCAGGGAACACAAAGGCTGCAGATGCGGAGAGGTGCTTCAAGGGCTGATTGAGCCACCTGAATGCCCGCTTTACGGAAAAGTCTGCACTCCAGAAAAGCCGGTTGGACCCTGTATGGTCAGCTCAGAGGGGAGCTGTTCTGCCTATTACAAATATGTAGGAGTAAGCTCGTGAAGACCCGTCAAATTCTTCTTGCGCACGGCGATGGCGGAAAGCTTACTAGAAGCTTGATTGAACAAGTCTTTGCCAAAGCCTTTTCCAATCCTGAACTTAATAAACTTGAAGATTCAGCCCTTCTTCAAATCAACACTGATAAAATTGCCTTTACAACTGATTCTTATACGGTTAAGCCCATCTTCTTTCCGGAAAGTGATATAGGTAAATTAGCGGTTTATGGCACCGCTAATGACCTGGCAGTAATGGGAGCCCGTCCGCTTTATCTCTCCTGCGGATTTATTATTGAAGAAGGGCTAGAAATGGGTGTTTTGGAAAAAATTGTTCTTTCAATGAAAGAATCTGCTCAACAGCTTAACATAAAACTTGTAACAGGAGATACCAAAGTTGTTGAGCGAGGAAGTGTGGATAAGATTTTTATAAATACATCAGGCATTGGCGAGCTTTTGGACTGGGAATCTATGGGCAGGCAGATAGAGCCTGAAGATGAAATTCTCGTAAGTGGAACTATTGGAGACCATGGAGTAGCCATTTTATCTGCACGGGGAGAGCTGGAATTAGAAATGCCTGTAAAGAGCGATTGCGCACCTGTTTGGGAATTGGTCAATGCACTTTATGAAAACAAAGTAAAAGTAAAATGGATGCGCGACCCAACCAGAGGCGGATTAGCCAGTGCTCTTAATGAGCTGGTAGAGGGTGCAAGTTTTGGAATTGAACTTTATGAAAACAAAATTCCACTTACCTCACCTGTAGATTCTGCCTGCGAAATTCTGGGTCTTGACCCCTTATATCTTGCTAATGAAGGGAAAATCGTCTGTGTGGTAGAAAAAGGAGAGGCAGAAAGGGCAAGGGAAATTATGCGTGCCCATAAGTTAGGCAAAGATGCGGAGATTATCGGCAAAGTGATAGAAACTCCTAGTCAAAAAGTTATTATGCGCACCCAGATAGGTGGCACCAGAATTATAGGAATGTTGGCAGGAAGACCTCTGCCAAGAATTTGTTAAATGTAGGCAGAAAAACATATCACCTGACAACTAGAGAAAACATCATTACTAAAACAAGCCAATGACAGACAAAAGCCAAAACCAAATTATCTGGCAGGGAGATTTAGAAGAAAAAGCTCTTGTTGAAGTAGTAGGGAAAATCTATGCACAAAAACTTTCTGGGGTTCTTAAAGTAAATGTGAGAAAAGCAGAATATAAAATCTATTTTCTAGATGGCATTCCTGCGTTTGCCCAATCTTCTTTAAAGTCAGACAATCTCTTTGAGCTTATGGTCAAATTAGGTGAACTGGAGCGGGACGATGTTCCTCGCTTGGAAAAGATGGTTGAAGAAGGGAAAGAGCCTGAGCAGGCACTTTTAGAGATGGGGGTGGTTCATCATTCTAGGATTTATTATCTTAAACAAATTCTTGCGAGAGAGATTATTATTCGTGCCTGTTCTCATCGTCAGGGTCAATTTCAATTTTTTGAAACGCAGGACTTTCTTGACCGGGTTCCTCTTTACGACATTAACCCTCTTGAGGTGATTTATGAAGTAATCAATCATTTTCACCTTCAACAACTTCCCGAGACAATTCAAAAATTTGGGAAAGCACAGATTCAGTTAAATCCAGAAATATCCAAACTTGAGCGTCTTCCTGATGTATTTTATCAAAGAATATATCTGCTTGATTGTTTTCAGCGCCCTCTTTCAGTGGAAGAGGCGGTATCTGTCTTTATTAATGAATTTAGAGACCTAAACCAAGCACTCGGGATGTTTTACTTTGCCTATGCTTCTGGCATTTTAGAAATTAAAAGACCCAGCCGAGAAATCTCAAAACATCTTTCAGATAAAGAAGCTGAGCCCAGCAGGCAAGAACCACCTTCCCCAGATTCACGAATAGCGAGCGATTATATCTATGTCCGCAGGGCTAAAAAAGCTCAAGAGAAAAAGCCATTATCTCAAGAAGAAAAGCCCAAAGAGAAAGCGCAACAAGAGCCACAAAAAGAAGTTAAAAAGCCTTCTCTTGACCGTTTGAGAAAGCTTGAATTAATGGAAGCTAAAATAAATTCTTCTATGGATTATTACCAACTTCTGGGCATTAAGCCCGATTCGTCCATCGCTGAGCTGGAGCAGGCTTATTCTAAAATTTTAAGACGCCTTGAGCTAGATGAGCTTATTCGTGAAGCTGAGCCAAAAGTAGCTGAGCGTGCCCAGCGGATTAAAGAAGTAGTTAAAAATGCTGTCTCTACTCTCAGCAACCCTTATGAGCGTGACCAATATGAGAAAAAGCTTTTTAAAGAAGAGCTTAAGCGTGCGTGGAACTTAGAGCTCAAAAAGGAGCTAGCTAAAAAGCAATTTGAACGAGGAAAATGGTTTTTAGAACATAACCATCCTCAGCTTGCTCTTGAAAGGTTTGAGCAAGCTATTGAACTTGACCCAGAAGCCTCGGAATATTTTGCCCACACAGGCTGGGCAATGTATCGGGCGAGCAAAGGAAGTATTGCTGAAGCAGAAGGATATATTAAACAGGCGCTCAGGCTTAATCCAGCTTATGATAAAGCTTATTATTTTCTCGGGCTTATCCGCAAGAAAGAAGGTGATGAGGAGCGAGCTGAAGAGTATTTCAAAAAAGCTCTCAGCTTAAATCCTCGCAATCAGAGTGTAGGGCTGGAATTAAGCGCTCTTGAAAAGCGGAAAAAATCTAAGGGCGCTTGGACAAGATTGTTTTCCAAAAAATAAATCAAAGGGGGAAACTGAAGTGAAAGACTATGAAAAACTCATTGAAAAAATCAAGTTTGATGAAAAAGGATTAGTGCCAGCCATTACTCAGGACATAGACACCAAAGAAGTTTTGATGCTTGCTTATATGAACAAAGAGTCATTAAAGCTAACCCTTGAAACAGGGCTTTGCCACTACTGGAGCAGGTCTCGCCAAAAGCTCTGGAAAAAAGGAGAAACAAGTGGTCATCTTCAATATGTAAAAGAGATTCGCTACGATTGCGACGGCGATGCGCTTTTAATTCTTATTCACCAAGTAGGTCCTGCCTGTCATACAGGCAATCGTTCTTGTTTTTATCGGAGATTAGATGAAGATTGAGCAGGGTGAGCATCTTCAGGAAGTAAAAATACCTCAAGCGGGATTTTCTCCTTAGAAATAAATCTAAATTGATATTCAATTAAACCATCTCTGCCAGAAATTAATAAAGGAAAGCCCTTAAGTAATGAAAACATCCGAGCTCGGGCTGGAGCAAACCATCTTAAATTTTGAACAAAATAATCCCATTCCTCTATTTTGCCAATTTCGTCATTAATCCAAATTTCAGCGACCTGCTCATCTTTACAGAAAAGAATGGCTTTTTGAGCTTTAAGTCCGTTTATCTTTTTAAACACATTCTTTTTTCCAAGCCGAATGGCGCCACTGCACCAAAAAATTTCATCAATTCCAAAGGGGTCTAATAGATTGCGATATTTTTCTATTTGCTCTTTTTCATCGCCTGATAAAATCTTTTCTTTCGCTCGGTTAATTTCTCTTAGCTTTTTGTTCAGCTCTCTCCAGTCCAAAAAATAAAACTCTTTTTTCTCCTGATTTAAAAGCGCAAGACAATTGGTATGAAGGTTATAAAAATAAATCCAAGAACCGCCTTTAAGCTCTATTCTGAGCAAATTTTTCCTTAGCCAGTATTCCCTTTCTTGCTTTTCTTGTCCACTCTGAGAGCGGATGATTTTTGTTTCCAGAAAATGTAAATCCGCCTGTGCCAAGCTGTTAATAAAAACCAACAAACCGAGCAGGAAAAAAATCTTTTTCATCTTAAAACTCCATTTCTTCTAACTTTTTTATACCCACCCTAACAGGTAATATAGTACCTAAAATAGAAATTAAAACTACCAGCAAAGCGGAAAGGAAAACACTTATTATTCCCCAAAGTTCTAAAGACTCGCCTGAATGTTTTGCCATAAAAAACAAATAAGTAGGATACGCCTCTACTACCACCACAAAGAATATCATAATACCAGCTAAAATCATATAAACCGCTCCACCAAATCCCACAGCGATTTTTGCTGGATTATCTATGGTAAAACGGGGATAAATAGCTCCCAAGCCTAAAGCCATACCCACAACCGCAAAGCTGAGAATAAAAATGGTGATTATACTTGCCCACCAGACCACTGAAGAAACCTTTAAATAATAATTGGTTAGAACTACTAAAAATTCTCCAATAAAAAGCAGGGGCGGGTGAGCAAGAAAAAATTTTGTCCACATAAACCTTTTCATTGAAACAGGAGCGGTTTTGATTATCCAAAAGCTTTTTCCTTCCAAACTTATAAGAGGAAAAACAAATCTGGCACTGAGAGCACTCATCACAAATCCTGCTAAACCCATATTTAAATAACTCACTGCATTTTTAAGTTTGAACTGGTCAAAAGGGATTTTATCCAATGGCAAAACCCGAAAGTTAAAGATATAAATCACAACCAGCCCTGCAAGAAGAAAAATCTGAGACCACTGGCTGGCGTCGCGCAGGAAAGTTTTTATTTCTTTTAACAGTATCTGACGCAGGGATGGATGAAAAGGAGAACCGAGCCAGTCAAGTAATTTTTGAAAAGGAGAGCTAGTGCTGATGGGCGCTCTGCTTGCTTCCTGCGCCTTTGAATATCCCTCAGGATAGAGCCAGAGCCATATCCAATAAGCAAGGAAAAAGCTAAAAAGCCCACTGCTTGTAAGAAGAGGCAAAAATATCTTTGCACCTTTAAACCCCTGCTGGCTGTAGCGAAAAAGCGCCTCACTTGCCCAATAGCTGGGAAGCCAGATGCTCATCGGCTGGCGCAAGGTAAGTAAAAATTCAAAAACCGTCTCCTGAGCCTCAGGATTAACTAATCGCTCAGGTTGAATTAATCTTATTAAAACAATGATTATTCCTACCGCAATGATACTTAGCAAAAAAAGCAAATCCCTAATCCTGCGTGCTGGAAAGGCATTTACCAAAACAATCACCAAAACCTGTGCCAGACCCGCTGGCACAAGAACGAAAAAGAATAAAACCATCAAGCAAAGTAAATAGTAGCCCCAGTCCAGCCTGTATCTTGCTCCAAAAGCAAACAAAATAGGCAGACCAAAAACAAAAAGCATCCAGCTTGATTCTGCTATTGCTTCTAAAAATCTGGTTGTAAAAAAGCTTTCTTTTTTAACTGGCATTGAGTTTAAAAGCTCAAGGTCAGGTGCTGTAAAAAAACTACTTAAGCCTGTAATGAGATTGGAAAAGATAAGAACTGAAAGAAAAACCAGAAAAACCAATGAAAGCATCACCCGGTTTAAAAGGTCACCAACCATTTCCAATCCAGGAATGGTCTCATCCATCGCCACACTCTGAAAATAGCCGAATAGCCACCTTGCCCCAAAATAAACCACTCCCACAAAAACCCCGGCAAGGATAAATAAATAAACAAGCCGAAGGCGAGCCTTAGTAGCACGAAAAGAATTCCTCAGTGCCCAAAATCTTTCCTTCAAAATAATGACCAAATCCAAAAACATCTCTTTTTAGATGCGCCTAGTTTCTTTTAAGATTGAATCCTGCTCCAGACCTGTCCCTGCTAAAAACAGCCCCAAACCAGCACTTATAACAGCACAAATTACTTTAAACACCAGCGCACTATAAATTGAAAGAGTATCAATAGAAAATCCCCATCCAACTCCCATTATTGTTATCCAAACAAAAAATGCCGAGCCCAGAAAAATCAAAAACCTTGTTCTGCGTTTTAGTTTTCTTATCGGCACTTTTGCAATCCTACCCAAAGCAATATCAGCACTTAGCTGATTTCTTCCCAAAAAGTAAAGGATAATCAGAATTACAAAGGTGGTAATTGCTAGGTCATTAGCCATCGCTTTATATTTAATTGCTTTATCTGGAAATTGATGCAAATAGATACCTGCTCCTAGAGCTAGATTAATTACTGCTTGAACAGGAAGCCAGAAAAGAAGATGCTCTCTTAAAAAATATCTTGAAAACTTCTCCTTTTTCCCGCCCTGCTCTTTTTCTTGAATCAAGCGAACAAGGTCTTTTTTTAAAATCTTCGGTGCAAAAACCTGAACCACCATAATAGCAAGGGCAAAACTTAAAAATGTTAAATGCCATATTTTAAGCTCAAAATTAAAAACCCAAATCAAACCTGCGCAAATCCCTGCTATAATTAAAGCTAAAGGAAAAGAATAAACAGCAGGCAAAAACCAGGGATTTAAGCTTTTGCTTGCTTTTATACGGTCAAGCTCCTGCTTCTCTACTTTAAAGCGAGAGCGTAAATAATCTCTGCGAAGATTAACAATCATTCCCCAGCTCTGCAAAAGTCCAGCTAGGCTAACAAATAAAAAGAACCATAAACTACCTGCTAATGCAGATGCAGTTTTTATTTTAAATTGAAAGAATAAAAGATAAATAAAAATTAACCCAACCACACAAATTCCAATTACATTGCCAAGATATTGACTTAAAAGCTCTTGTTTTAAACTAAAAATCTTTTTCACTCTGAACTAATTTTAGGAAAAAGATAAAAGGCGAGCAAGCATAAATCAGGATTTAAAGCCTGCTTTATTTACCACTTCACTTTGTTTAAGAAAATTAACTATGCGGTCAGCAATTGCTTGAGGGGTTAATCCGTAAACTTTTCGTAGTTGGTCAGGAGTTCCGTGTTCAACAAATTTGTCTGGAATACCAATTCTTTTTACCTGCACAGCTGTTATGCCAGCTTGCTCCATTGCCTCCATTACCCCACTACCAAATCCACCTGCAAGAACATTCTCCTCTATTGTCACCACCACTCCAATCTCCTCTGCTAGCGAAAGAATAAGCTCCTCATCAATGGGTTTGACAAATCGGGCATTAATTACAGTAGCACTAATTCCCTTGCTTGCTAAAAGCTCAGCTGACTCTAATGCAGGATGAACCATATTTCCAACCGCCACAATCAGCACATCTCTTCCTTCTCTTAGAATCTCTGCCTTGAACTTGGGCAGGATTTTCAGCTCTGAATCAAGCTCTACTCCCACGCCTTTTCCTCTAGGGTAGCGAATTGCTACTGGTTGATTAAACTCAATAGCGGTTCTCAGCATATACTGGAGCTCATTTTCATCTTTCGGTGCCATAATAACCATATTAGGAAGCGAGCGAAGATAAGAAAGGTCAAAAAGACCATGATGGGTGGGTCCATCTTCACCCACAATCCCAGCTCTGTCTAGGCAAAAAATAACCGGAAGATTTTGCAGGCAGACATCATGCAGAATCTGGTCATAAGCTCTCTGCAAGAATGTTGAATAAATGGCAACCACAGGTCGCAATCCAACGCAGCACATTCCTGCAGAAAAAGTAACACAATGAGGCTCAGTGATGCCTTGGTCAAAAACTCTATCAGGGAAGCGCTCAGCAACCTTATCTAACCCGGTTCCCTGTGGCATTGCAGCGGTAATTCCCACAAGATTGGGGAATTGCTCAAAAAGCTGAATCATAGTCCGGGAAAATATTTCTGTATAGCTGGGAATCTTTGACTTTTTGCGGGAATTTCCTGTACTAATGTCAAAAGGACCAATTCCATGAAATCCAGTTGGATTTTCCTCAGCAAAGCTATACCCTTTACCCTTTTTAGTTAAGATATGAATTAGAATTGGCTCATCAATTTCTTTGGCTCTTTTCAGGTGATAAATGAGCTGGTCAAGTCTGTGCCCATCTATGGGACCTAGATAATGATACCCAAAAGCCTCTATCAACATTCCTGGAGTGAAAAGACCAAGCAGGCTTCTTCTCCACCTGCGGTTTATTTCGCTGAGTTTTAATTGAATTCGCTTAGGAAGCGGCTTTGCTAGCCAGCGGGTAAACTTTACCAGCCGAAAAGTTCTAGGACTTGCAACTGCTTGGCTCAAATGCCGGCTAATAGCCCCCACACTAGGAGCAATGGACATTTCATTGTCATTAAGAATTACGATTAAGTTATCAAGGCTTTTTTCTAAAGAACTTGGCGTTTGATTAAGTGCTTCCAGTGCCTGTCCACCAGTAAGACCACCATCTCCTATAACAGCAATAACCTTGTTCTTCTTTCCTTGAAGTTTTATGGCTTCTGCCATTCCCAGAGCAGCAGAAATGGAGGTAGAAGCATGACCTGTTCCAAAAGCGTCATATTCGCTTTCATCACGACGAGGAAAGCCAGAAAGACCACCATATTGCCGAATGGTATGAAATCTATCTTTTCTGCCAGTTAAAATCTTGTGAGCATAGCATTGATGCCCAACATCCCAGATAATCTTATCTTCAGGCGTGTCAAAAACATAATGGAGAGCAATAGTAAGCTCCACCACCCCCAGACTGCTAGCTAAATGCCCGCCATGCTCAGAAACTATGGTTAATATCTCCTGACGAATCTCCTCGGCAAGCTGTTTTAGCTCTTTTAAAGAAAGACCCTTAAGGTCTCTGGGAGTATTAACCCTGTCTAATATCTTTGCCATTTTTAATATTCTCTTTCAATCAAAAATCGGGCAATTGCCCGAAGAGGCTCTGCTTTTTCTTCAAAATCTTCTAAAAATTTAAAAGCCTGTTCAACCAAAGCTTTTGCCCGCTCCTCTGATTTATTTAGACCCAAAAGAGCAGGATAAGTTGCTTTTTGTTTCTTCTGGTCAGAACCAATAGGTTTTCCCAGCTTCTCTCCGCCTACAATATCAAGGATATCGTCCATAATCTGGAAAGCAAGCCCTATTCTTTCACCAAACTCTTCCAAAGCCTTTATCTCTTTTTTCTCCGCTCCAGCAAGAATAGCTCCTATTTTTATGCTCGCGCGGATAAGAGAGGCTGTTTTATGGCGGTGAATAAACTCCAGCTCCTTTTCAGTATATTTTTTGCCCTGCTTTTCCAAGTCCATTATCTGCCCAGAAACCAAGCCTGAAAGACCTGCAGAGTTTGCAAGTTCATAAATAGCCCAAATCACCCGCTCTGGCTCCAGTCCCTCTTTAATTCCCGCCTCTGCCATCAGCCGAAAAGCCTCTGCCTGAAGAGCATCACCCGCTAAAATAGCAGTTGCCTCTCCAAAAACCTTGTGGCTTGTTGGCTTACCCCGACGAAAATCATCATCATCCATAGCAGGAAGGTCATCGTGGATTAAGGAATAAGTGTGAATCATCTCTAGTGCACAAGCAAAAGCAAGCACCCGCTCATAATCAGAGCGAAAAATCTCATAACTGGCAAGCATAAGAATGGGTCGGATACGCTTTCCACCTGCAAAAACACTATATCTTACTGCCTGATGAATCTTTTCAGGATATGTATTTTCAGGAGGAAGATAGCGGTCAAGAGCCTGTTCAATTATTTTTTTGCGCTCAGCAAGATAACCTGCTAGGTCAAAGCTCAATCAGCTTCTCCCTCCTCTTCTTCGCTTTCCCATTCCTTGAACTCAAATTTTTCAGAATCAGCTATTAAAATTTCCACCTTTTTCTGCGCCTGTTCAAGAAATTTCTGACAGCTCCGCACCAATTTAATTCCTCGCTCAAATTGCTCAAGCATTTCATCTAAGCTGAGCTCGCCTGAATCAAGCCGAGAGACTATTTCTTCCAGCTCACTCAGCGCCTCTTCAAATTTAAATTTCCTTCCTTTTTTCTTTTCTTCCATCCTTTAAGAATTCTAGCAGTATGAATGTTTTCGTCAATAGCTTAACAAGTAGAAAAATTTGACCCTTAAAATGCTTTCATATAAAATCACGAGAGATGAAGCTGGAAAAAGAGATAGTAAAAAGATTTGACCAGATCTCAGAACTCATCTCCAAAACCCTAGATGAAAATTTAGAAAAACTTAAGCTGGCGAGCGAGAAAATAGCCCAATGTATTCAAGAGGGTGGAAAAATTTTCTTCTTTGGAAACGGCGGTAGCGCCAGCCAAGCCCAGCATTTCTCAGCAGAATTTGTCAACCGAATGATTTTGGAAAGGCGTCCCCTGCCAGCTATTGCCCTCACCACCGATACCTCTATTCTCACCAGCATAAGCAATGACCGAAGTTTTGAGCAGGTTTTTGTTCTTCAGCTTAAAGCACTCGCCAAACCTGGCGATATCGCGGTTGGGCTGAGCACAAGCGGAAGTTCTAAAAATGTCATCTTGGCTTTACAGGAAGCAAAAAAGCTGGGGCTTTGGCGCCTGGGCTTTGCTGGCAAGCCCGGTGCACCTATTGGAGAAGTGGCGGACCTTTGCCTCTGGGTAAATTCCGACAGTGTGCCAAGAATCCAAGAAGTTCATTTGCTTTTCGGGCATATTTTATGCGAGATGGTGGAGAGGATTTTGTTCGGAGAAAAATAGATGAATGAAAAAAATAAGCACCTCTCTCCTCTTGACATCTCTGGACTAAAAACCACTTCTCTTTTAAAAGGCAAAAGAAAGGTTGAAACAAAAGACTTTGCTCAGCCAATAGAGCCTTCAAAAAATTTTACAGAGTTTTGGGAGCATTGCCTGCCTGAAATCCTTGCAGGAAAACAAATAAAAAATCTTGCTCAGGCAATTGCTCGGGCGCACTTGCAAAAAAAGCAAGTGATTTTGGCTATGGGCGCGCATCCTCTTAAAGTGGGATTAAGCCCGCTCATTATTGATTTTATGAAAAAAGGAATAATCACAGCAGTGGCAGGGAATGGAGCGGTTGCCATTCAC
The DNA here is from genome assembly GCA_964592965.1 of uncultured bacterium. GTDB lineage: Bacteria > RBG-13-61-14 > RBG-13-61-14 > RBG-13-61-14 > DRUE01 > CAZKMM01. Next base: position 9,682 of record CAZQJX010000026.1, on the reverse strand, counting down.
GACTATGAGATTGCTCTCTCTGGGCACACTTCTGAGGAAGTGGAAAGCGCTATTAATGATGGTAGCTTTGGCACCGCAAAAGAGACAGCCCAGGGATTTAAAAAAGTTGCCCAGCGGTGCGCTCAGGAAGAAATTGGCTGGGGAGGTGCTCTTGGAGAATTAATCTTAAAAGAAAATCTTCCTTACAAAGAACTCAGCATTTTTGCTCAAGCAAAACTACTTGATATACCCGCAACAGTGCACATAGCTATTGGAACAGATATTATTCATATGCATCCTGGTTTAAGCCCTGAAGGGGTGGGCAGGGGAAGTTTTTATGATTTTCGGCTTTTTGCCCGATTGGTGAGTGAGCTTGAAGAAGGGGTTTTTATTAATCTCGGCTCAGCAGTGATTATGCCAGAGGTTTTTTTAAAAGCAGTAAGTCTAGTGAGAAATCTTGACTTTAAGCTAGAAAACTTTACCACCGCCAATCTGGACTTTATTCCTCATTACCGACCGCTAAAAAATGTTTTAGAAAGACCGACACAAAAGGGTGGGCAGGCAATTAACTTAATTGGTCATCATGAATTGCTTGTTCCTTTGCTTTTTATGGGCGTGCTTGCCGAGCTGGAGAGAGAAAAATGACACAAATTCAGCAAAGAAAAAAGAGAATATTAGTGGTTGATGATATGGAGCTTTTCCGTGTGCTTATGCAAGACCTTTTAACCAAAGAGGGCTTTGAAGTGCTTTTAGCTCGGGACGGGTTAGAAGCTGTGCAGATGGTAAAGCACGAGCTTCCTGACTTAGACCTTGTCCTTCTTGACCTTCTTCTTCCCAGACTAACAGGCTTTGAAGTGCTTAAAGAGATAAGGAGTGGGAAAATGGGAAGGAGTCTGCCTGTGCTGGTTATTACAGGGGTTTTTAAAAAAGCCTCTCAAATTGAATTATTAAAAAAGCTGGGCGCCAACGGATATATGACCAAAGACCTAAAACCAGATGAAATAATACGCAGAATCAAACTCACTCTTGGCGTGGAAGAGGAGAAAGAGAAAAAAGAAGAAAAGCCCCAAAAGCCTCTGGACAAAGTCCACTTTTTGGCAGAAAGCGAGGTTTTTGCTGGTTTGAATGAAAATCAACTAAAGCTGGTCAGTGAAAAATTTAGCGAAATCAAGCTTGATAAAGATATGGTTATTTTCCGTGAGGGAGAGGTTGGCGATGGATTTTATATAATTGCTCAAGGCTCGGTTCGGGTGGTTAAAACTGGTGAGAGCGGAGAAGAAGAAATTATTGCCATTTTGGAGCCAAAAACCAGCTTTGGTGAAATGGCTCTTATTGACCAAGAAACCAGAAGCGCAACAGTCATTACCAATGAGCCTTCGGTTCTTTTAAAAATAACCAAAAAAGACCTAGATGAGCTTTTAGAAAAAGATAAAGACCTTGCTTTGGTAGTTTATAAAAACTTTGTCAAGCTACTTTCTTCTCGGCTGAGGAGCACCAGCGAAAGCCTTACTTTCTCCCGTGCCCTGTTAGAGGAGCTTCGGAAAGAATAACTCTTTTCTCTGTGGGATTCAATGCGAAAGAAGCTAAAGCCATATATTGAGCCTATATTCAAAACAACAGGTTGGCTGGAAGTAATTTTGCTCAGCGCTATGGTAAGCATTGTTTTGCTTCAGGTATTTTCTAGGATTTTCTTCAAGCAAACCCCTGGCTGGAGTGAAGAGCTGGCACAGCTTTTGACCATTTGGTTTGGATTTCTTGGCTCCGCTCTTTTAGTAAGAGAAAAAGGGCATATCGCGCTGGAATTCTTTGTCAAAAAATTAGGTGAAAAAGTAGAAAGAATAGTGGAAATAGCAGTCTGGCTGATTATCTTGGGCTTTTCAATCTATATGATTTGGGGCGGGGTAGACCTTGTTCGCTCAACTATGCAAAATCATCTTCCCGCAACGCATCTTCCTGTAGGTATAGCATATCTTCCCATTCCTGTTTCCGGGGTTTTGATGTTTTTGGCTCTTATCTTTCCAAAATCTGCGGATAGCAAAACCTAAAGATGTTTGGGGCAATAAATCAAACAGTAGCTAGCTGGCTTCTTTTAGGAAGTTTTGCTTTGCTTTTGATTTTTAGGGTGCCGATAAGCTTTTCTCTTGCGGTCTCATCTCTGCTTACCATTTTATATCTTCGTCTTCCCTTGCAGGTTGTGGCTCAAAAAATGAGCGATGGTATGGATACTTTTGCTTTAATGGCAATTCCTTTTTTTGTGCTGGCAGGAGAGATTATGGCAAGAGGTGGAATGGCTCGCAAACTCATAAATTTTGCTCGCCTGCTTGTAGGATGGCTTCCTGGTGGACTGGCAGTAGTAAATGTTCTTTCCAGTATGTTTTTCGGTGGAATTTCTGGCTCAAGCGTGGCAGATACCAGTGCTATTGGTTCCATTCTAATCCCGGCAATGAGAGAGCGTGGCTATGACCGTGATTATGCTACCAATCTTACCATTACCGCCAGCACGCAAGGGATAATCATTCCACCCAGCCATAATGCTATTATTTACAGCTTGGTAGCTGGAGGAACCGCCAGTATAGCTCAATTGTTTGTTGCTGGAATTGTGCCGGGAATAATGGTGGGTGTAAGTCTGATGATAGTTGCTTTGATTATTGCAGTTAAAAGAGGCTATCCTCGTGAGCCTGTTCAGAATTGGCAAGAGGCATTAAAAATCACTTGGGATGCACTTTTGGCGTTAGGAAGCCCGATTATCATTGTCGGCGGGGTTGTTTTTGGTTGGTTCACTGCCACAGAGTCCAGCGCTATCGCTGTACTGTGGGCGCTAATAGTCACATTTTTATTTTACCGAGAAATCCCCTTTCGCAGATATACTCAAATAGCACTTGATAGTATGCGAGTGATAGCTATGGTGCTTTTTTTAATTGCCTCTGCTAGTGCTTTTGGCTGGCTTCTTGCTTATCTTCAAATACCTGCCAAAATCACTCAAGCACTTTTGGGAGTTACCAAAAACAAATATCTTTTGCTTTTGCTTATAAACTTGATTTTGCTTGGACTGGGAATGATTATGGATATGGCACCTTTAATTATTATTACCACACCTATCCTTTTGCCTGTTGTCCAAAGCGTGGGAGTAAATCCTGTTCATTTTGGTATTATTATGCTTTTGAATCTCGGTATAGGACTCTGCACTCCACCTGTGGGTTCTACTTTATTTGTCGGTTGCGCCATCAGTGGAGCTAAAATTGAAGAGCTGGTAAAGGGAATCTTCCCCTTTTATGGAGCAATGCTCGCTGTGCTTTTTGCAGTAACTTATCTTCCATTCCTTTCTATGGGATTGGTGCATCTATTCTTTAGATAAAATGAAAAAGGATTTAAAAAATTATCTTGCTCATATTGCTGAAAAAGAAATTCAGCAGAAACTCTCTGCGCACAAGCCTAAAAAAGTTGATGAGTCCGAACTTAAGCCTTCAGCTGTTTTGGTTCCGCTTGTGCGAGAAGATGAAGGCTGGCAGGTTCTTTTTACGCAAAGGAGCAATAAAGTTGGCGCCCATAAGGGAGAAATCAGTTTTCCTGGTGGAGTAGTTGAGCAGGGAGAAAACCCTCTTCAAGCAATGCTTAGAGAAGTGGAAGAAGAGCTGGGAGTTAAAAAAGAAAAAATAGCTATTTTAGGAGAGCTAGACGAAATCTTCACTATCACTGGCTTTCGCATCAAGCCTTATGTAGGCATTCTTAAAACAAAAGAGTTTGCTCCTAATCCAGATGAGATTGATAGAGTTCTCATCTTTCCTTTAAAAAATTTTCTTGACCCTTCTCGGCTAAAAGTTGAGCATTGGAGCAGAAAAGGAGCTGATTATCCAGTTTATTTTTTTGAGCTTGATGAAGCTGTGGTTTGGGGAGCAACCGCTAAGATTCTCAAAAATTTTCTGGAAATATTGTTGGGTAAAAAATTTGAAGATTTGTAAATAATTAACTTTTAATTTCCTCAAGCGCCTTTTGAGCAGTGGATTTTATCAGCTCATTTTTATCTTTAGCAAGCTTGGAAATAAGCTTTTGCGCCTGCTCCGCCTTTCTTTTACCTAAAGCCATAATAAGAGAAGATTTCATCTTCGGGCTCAAATCTAATTTAGCACGAGAGAAAATGCCTCTTGATTCTGATTGCTCAAGAAGCTGAAGCAGATAATCATTGATAGAGGTTTGGTCAGGAAATGTAGATTTTGATGTTCGGGAAAGTAGCTCAACTGCCCGTTGAAAGCCCAGCTCACCTTCAGGTGTAATTTCGCTTTTAATCAGCTCATCTAAAAGTTTTTTAACACTGCCAAGCGTGGTTTCGCTAATTTCATCAAGTTTAAGAAGATGATTAAGGGCAACCACCTTAACTGATAAAGCTTGGTCAGAAAGAGCCTGTGCAAGGTAGGATTCTGAATCTTTCTCTTTAACTGAAAAAATATATCTTATTGCTTCTTCTCTCACTCTCGGGTGAGGATGAGCAAGATATTCTCCAATATTATCAACAAGCACAGGGCTTTTAATTTGAGCAAGAATCATCAAAAGATTGCGGATAAAATACCAAGGCGCATCTGGCTGAGTGATTTTAGCATAAAGCTCAGATTCTATTTTTCTTCCAAAGCGGGCGATGATTTCACAAATAAGCCTTCTTACCTGCCTGTCTTCACTTTTTTCTAAAAGCTCAAGGAGCTTGGGCACACACCCTACACCGCCAGCATAAAGCATACTTGCACATAGCTTGCGTGCCTCTACTTTTCCTGATTTCAACACCTTTAAAAGAATTTCAACTGCCATTGGTTCAGAAAGTTGAGCAAGAATTTTTCTCGCCAGCTTGGCTCTCTCTGGAAAAGGATGGGAGCTGGCTTTAATATGCTCAACCAATTTCCCGAAAATCCTTTCGCTCTCCTTTATCTTACCTTCTTCAAGCAAAGCCAGGCTTGCCCAAAGAAGCTGAGAGGCTTTACGACGATATTGAGCTGGGTCGCTTTCAGAATCAAGTGCCACGAGCTTTTCATCTGGCTTTTGCAAAAATTCTTGTGCCAGCATAGATGATGCTACTTGGTCACGAATTCCCTCAGGTAGCTCCTCGTATTTAATTACTTTTCTCTCAAAAAGCTGAGCCAGTGGTGTGAGAGCCTGTTCAGGAGCCTCATAAGCCATTCTTGCCAAAACTTTTCTTAAAACCTGCTCAATGCGTTTTCTCTCCTGTTCTTTTTCACTAGGGATAGAAGATAGTTTTTTGATTAAAATTTCTACCGCACCAACCAAAAGAGAGATAGGGATAATAAAAAGAACTTGCTCTTCTAAGCCCGATAAACTTATTTCCGCATCCTTTATGCTTTCTATCAAAGATAGATATTCAAGCACTTGTGCAATCAGCTCTGGGTCTTGTGCGATAAAAAAAATGTCCTCTAAACGAAGGGTCAAAAGCGCAAGTGGGTCTTCAGAAATCTGCTGACTGAGCGCCTTTAGCCTTTTTAACTCACCATTAATTCGGGCGAGGATAATTTTTGCTTCTTCACGAATCTGCTCAGGAACCGCAACTAAATCAACTTCAAAAATCAAATTAAAATGATAAATGCCAGATTTGATTAAGTTTAAAACCAGCTGGTCTGGAGAATCTTTTTCAGGGTTGAATCTTCCAAGAGCCAAAAGAATTTCCTGCAGATGCTCAACTGTTAAATACTTGCGAAAGACTATGCCCAAAAGCTCTTTTTCATCAAAAACCTCTATCAAGCGAAAGAGCAAAGTGCCCATCTGCTCCTGCGGAAGAAGTAACCTGATGCTTCTTGGTTTTTCCTGCGCTCCTTCAACAAGAAAATCCTTACCAGCCGAGCTCATCATCAAATATATACCCAGCCTGTCCCGTTCAGCCATTATTTGTTGAAATAATTCATATAACTGAGAAAACTGCTTTTTTGTATCTTCAAGCTCTGGGTCTGGTGGATTAAGAACAAGTCTGACAACTCGGAAAAGAAAATCCGATAATAACTCTGGGGAAAGAGGAGCAAATTTTTCCTCTCTTGATTTTTCTTCCTCAAGTTCTGCTGGTGGCTTTTCTTCTGGCGCAAGCTCCTCAGGCTGAACAGGACTTTCTGGCGAGGCTTGCTCTAAGAATTTATGCTCAGCTTCTTCTATCTGCTCTAAAGGAACAGCTTCTTCTTTGCTTTCCTGCTCAGCTAGCGTTGGAAGTTCTTGAGATTCCATCTGAGAAAATGCTGTTTCTAGTTCCTCTTCTCCTTCAGCTTTTTGTGCAGAAATTTCTTGAACCGCCCCCTCTTCTGCTGTCTCTTTCTCAAGCACCGGCACTGGCTCTTCCTCTTCTTTTATTTCTTCTTCAGCCTGCGGGGCGATAATTTCTTTTTGTTCCTCTTTTTCCTCTGCCAGCTCCCTTCCATCAAAAGTTTGAGGGATTTGATTTTTTTCAATGACAAATTCCTCTATCTCTTCCTCGCTCTCTTCAACTTCTTTTATAGCCGGCTTTTCAGGCTCTTTAGTCTCTAGAGCTTCTTGCTTTTCTGCAAAACTGGGAGAAGAAATAGCTGAAGGCGGTTCAGCTTCTGCTTTTTCTTCAGCCTCTTGCTCAAAAGCAGGCTCTTTTGAAATAACAGGCTTTTCCTCTTTTTGCTCTGCTGGCTCTTTAGGGCTAGGAGCAGGTTCCTGAGGCTGAACTTTTGCTTCAGGCTTTTCTGTTTTCTTAACTTTTGGCTCTTTTCCCTCAAGAATTCTCTGAAGTTTTTTCTCTGTAAAGTTTAAAAACCTGACTCCATAAATAAACCCGTCTTTTTCCTTAACCTTATCAATTATTTGACCGATAATTTCTATGGGCTGAGGGCGGTCTGTGAGATGGAAAATCATTACAATTCTTTGCCCGGGGTTAAACTCTTTTTTCAGGCGCAAAGATACTCTGCCCTGCTCAAATCCTTTTCTGGCAAATCGGGCAAAAGCCAAAACATTTGGATAGCGAAGATTTATTTTGGGAAAAGTGCTGTTGGGCATATCAGATTTTTATTATCACTCATTTATCCAAAGAGTAAAGCCTGAAAATTTCTCCTAAACATCTTTTGGCTTTAACCGATAAATCTACAAGATGAATCCAGCAAAAAATAAAGTGCTTTTCGTTGATGATGAGCCTAATATTTTGAGTGCGCTCTGGCGCACCTTTCGCAAAGATGGACTAGAAATCCATCTTGCTCACAATGCTGAAGATGCTTTGAGAAAGCTGGAAAAAAGCCCTGTTAATCTCGTGGTCAGTGATTACAGAATGCCGGGAATGAACGGACTTGAACTGCTTGAAATTGTAAGAAAACACTGGCCAGAGACAAAAGGCTTAATTCTTAGCGCTTATGACGATTATCCTCGTATTCTCCGCCAATCAAGAAAAATGTCTAAACTTTATCCATTCCTAAGCAAGCCTTGGGAAGAACAAATTCTCCGTTCTATGGTAATGAAGCTTCTTGAACAAAGTGGGCACGAGGATTCTATTAAGAAAAATCTGGCAAAAGCAGCCTAGCCGATTAAAGTTTGCGCATAAATTTTAATCTCTGATTCAGAGATATTTACATCAGGACAAATCTTTTTGATTATGCTTCTTACATTCCGCACATAATCTTCAAGTGTCTCCAGATTTACACCAGGCTTAAGCATTTTTCCCAAAATCTGCTCGCCATTGACATTATGAATTTGTAGATATTCAGGATTATTCTCTTTAAAGTAAATCTGATAGGCAGGAATACAGCGGTCAAGAGCTTGCTGAAGTTTCGGAGTGATTTTCACCCCTACAATCAGATATTGTTCAATCATCATTATTGAGAAAAGCATATAAAGCCCGAGATGTCAATTAATATCAAGCTGAAAAAACCAGAGAAAAATTAAAATAAAGCCTCTTCGCTATCTATATAACCACTTAAAAAAATCTTTAATAATAATTAAAGCGCTGGGAGATGACCTTATCATTTTCATCAAGCTCAAGCTGAGCACAAAAACCCAAATTGTATTGACTGTAGCGAAGGTCGTAAACCCTTACGATTTTTTTAGTTGATTGAGAGGCGCATTTCCAGAAAAGGAAATCGCTAAAATTAATCAAAGATTGAATTAACTCATTTTCTTTCAACTTTAAACGAAGCTCTTTACTGATTTGATCGCGAAATTCACTCACAATTTCTTCACCCTTGAATAAAGACAAGCTGGTGCGATATATTACATCTTCCTTCTTTGCCAAAACCAGCCAGCGCAACGGATTGGCAAAATAAGGAAAAAGCCTAATTTTTAGCTTTTTATCTTGGGCATTAAAAATTTTCTTTGCTCGCATTAAAACCAATCGTTTCATCAAGACAAGAAAAACCAAATATCCGAACGCCGAGCAAAAAGCAAGCCTTGCTAAAAGCAAACGGTGTTCTTTAAAAATTAATCCTAAAAGAGAGACGCCCAAAAGAATGTCAAGCCAGGGGTCAAAAATAAAAAGCAGGGCAAAGCTGAAAAACCTCTTTGTAAACGGATAAAAAACAGGCACGCCGTAGCTGGTAAAAAAATCAAGCATTATGTGTCCTAAAAGTCCTATCCAAATCAAAAGCCAAAGGAGCCAGATGTTTATCTGGCTGAGTAATCTTGCAAGTCCGAGCAGAACAAAACTTTGGACAAGAAGCCCGAAAAAGCAATGACTCTCTCTACGGTGATGAATAAAATACTTATCTAGGCCCTTTATTCGCCAGACAAGGTCTATGTCTGGGAATATGCTGGCGAGAATAATCACTGCCTGAGCTTCTCTGCTTTTAGAGATAATCTCTGACTGGGCAAATGAATATCCGAGAAGAATATGGGTGATGGTATCCATCTTTAAAATGAAAGAATTAAACCAACCGCTCCTGCCAAAATAAAACAAAAGTCTATTAAAATCTCCGCCCTCATTCCCTGCACCACTCCTCTTTCAGTATAAAAAGGAACACATCCCCAAAGCCAAACAAGTCCAATAATAAATGCAAAAGCCTGCTTTGGAATTTGTGCTTTTAAAAAAGCAAAGGCACAGAGACCAAGCGCTGTTAAAATAATAATATGAATCATCCACCTACTTCGGCTCGCTCCTAGCACAATAGGAAGAGTCTCTTTACCAACCATTCTATCTGCTTGGATATCTCTAAAATCCTGAAGTATGCTACGGGAAAGCACCATCAGAAAAACAAGCAGAAATATAAGCCAAAGCTGGGGCTTAAAATGCGTCTCTGGCATTCCTACCAAAGGAATCAAAACAATAACCACTGCCCAAGCAAGTGCTGTAAAAATATCTTTTGAACCAGGTATATCCATCAAAGATTGATAGGGCAAATATTTGCCAGCGCCAGCTTTAAAACGAACCTGATACAATAAACTCAAAATTACAAGACCAATATAAAAAATCCCTGACCAAATGCTCAAAAAGAAACTAAATACCCCAGCTAAAAATAAACCCAAAAAGCTCAACATAAAAAGCGCCTCTCTTTGTTTTAAAAAAAACTTTCCCCGTGCTGGCTCTATCACTTCCAATAATTGAGGACGAAGAAGAATATTAAAATTATGAATTGAAAAAATATAAAAGAAAGTGGAAAGGAATGAAAAGATATTAATGCTTTTTGCCAGCATCCTTTCTACCACAACACAAAGCAAAGATGCGCCTGTAGCCAGATGAAAATTAAGACTAACAGCGCCTCTTAATAAATTGAATAAA
>CAZQJX010000025.1:0-23924 GCA_964592965.1 uncultured bacterium | reverse complement strand
GCGAGCCCAATTTCCGCTTAAAAGAAGAAGAGCATATTAAAGAATGTATGAGACGAGCGAGACTAGAAGAATTTGACATTATTCACAATCACCTCCATTGCCACGCTCTTAGCTATGTTGATGGATTAAAAATACCAGTAGTAAGCACTCTGCACGGAGCCGCTTGGGTGCCTGAGCAAAAGGAATTTCTCCTAAAAATGAAAGATTACCCATACATCTCGCTTTCAGATGCAGAGCGAACTTTGTGCCCAGAGCTCAATTGGGTGCGCACGATTTACAATGGCATTCGGCTTGAGGATTTTCCGTTTTATGAAGGTCCTCGCCAAGACTATCTTCTTTTTGCCGGAAGGATAGCGCCAGAAAAAGGCGCCAAAGAAGCGGTTGAGCTTGCCCTGCGCACGGGAATGAAGTTGATCTTTGCAGGAATGATTGAGGATAAGTATCGCGATTATTACCAAAAGTATGTTGAGCCCTATTTGGGCGAGCAGATTAAATATGTGGGAATGCTTACTCCTCGCCAGCTAGTGCCTTATTATCAAAAGGCAAAAGGGGTGCTTTTTCTCATCAACTGGTGCGAACCTTTTGGATTGGTGGCAGTAGAGGCGCTTGCCTGCGGAACCCCTCTCATTGCCTTTAAGCAGGGAGCACTAGTAGAGATTATTGAGCAGGGAAGAAATGGATTTCTCTGCGATAACCTGGATGACGCTGTAGAAGCAGTAAAAAAGCTTGATGAGATAGACCCAAAAGAATGCAGAAAAGTAGTAGAGGAGCGCTTCAGCCAAAAGATAATGGTTGAAAAGCATCTTGAGCTTTACTACGACCTTGTTTATGGAAAAATAAAGCATCCTGCTAGCGAGATAAGAAGACTTACTCCTTGGGGAGAGTGGGTTGTACTTGAAGATAAGCCAAAATGGAAGGTCAAGCGAATTCGTGTAAATCCTGGGCACAGGCTCAGCTATCAAAAGCATTTTAAGCGAAGGGAGCACTGGATGATTGTTCAGGGAAAAGCGCTGGTGGTGCTAGATGGAAAGGAGATTCACCTGAAAGCTGGAGAAGCTGTTGATATTCCTCAAGGCTCTGCTCATCGCATTGGAAATCCAGCAGATGTGCCTCTGGTATTTATTGAAATTCAGCAAGGAGAATACTTTGGTGAAGATGACATCATCAGATTAGAAGATGATTACGGAAGAGCCTGAACAGGCAAGGCATTTATTTTCAATTTTCAATAGCTTTAGGTAAAATAAAGAACTAGCTTTAAAGGAGGTGAAATATGGCTGACTATCAAAAGCTAATCAAACTTCGTCCACCTAATGTGGAGAAAAAGCTTGATGGCTCAAAGCTCCTTCTCATCAATTCCCGACCTGTTTTTCAGGCTTTTTTGGACCTGCCAGTAATTGTGATGGCTTGTAATGTCCGTATTCGTCATGTTATTCCTGGCATTCTCCGAGCAGCAAAAGAGCTTGATGCAGTGGTTGCTTTTGAGCTGGCAAAAAGCGAGGGGAATATTGATGGTGGTTATACCGGGCAAACGCCAGAGATATATGTACAGACCATCCTTGAGTATGCGGAGGCAATGAACTATCCCCTTCCTTTTATCATTCACGGCGACCACATCACTGTAAAAAATACTTCCGAGGAAGAAATAGAATCTTCCCGCAAATTAATTCAAGCGGAAATAGAAGCAGGATATTCAAGCTATGCCATTGATGCTAGCTATAATGAAATTCCAGATAATATCCGCATAACCACAGAGCTTGCCAAGCCCATTTTAGAGCTTGGTCTTGGACTTGAGGTTGAGGTAGGAGAAATTAAAGCCTTAAAAGAAGGCGGAGAGCTTACCACAGTTGAAGAAGCATTAACTTACATTCAGGGCTTGCGAGACAATGGCGTAAAACCAAACCTTCTTGCCATTAATAACGGCTCCAAACACGGAAATTATGCTCCCGGAGAAGAGGTTCATATAGACCTTGAGCGCACTGGCGAGATTTTCAAGGTAATCCGACCTTTTGAGGTGGCAATTGCTCAGCACGGCATTACTGGCACACCGCTTCATCTTATCGGTCAATTTGCCGATTATGGAATTCGCAAAGGAAATGTTGGAACCCAGTGGCAGAATATTGCTCACAAGGGCTTGCCCCAAGACCTTTTTGCCCAGATGAAAAAATGGGCAGAGGATAATAAAAAAGACATTAAGTTTGCAACAAAGGTTTTCAAAAAAGAGATAGATTCCATTCCTGAAGAAAACAAAAAAAAGATTGAAGATATGGCATATAAAGAGGCAAAGGCGCTGATTGAGGCATTTCGCGCCAATGGAACCGCTAGTAAGCTTGTGGAGCTATTGGGCTGATAAAATGAAGGTTCGGGGTGGAAAATATCGTGGTGCTCGGCTGAAGATGATGTCGGGTAAAAAAATCCGACCCGCAACCAGCCGTGTAAAATCAGCTATTTTTGATATCTTGCCTCATAACCTTTCCGGGCAGATTGTGCTTGACCTTTTTGCTGGAAGCGGTTCCTTAGGAATTGAGGCGCTGAGCAGAGGAGCTGAAGAAGTGATATTTGTTGACCAGAGCCAGAAATCCGCACGACTTATTCGTGAAAACATAACCAAACTGGGTTGTAGAGAAAAAAGCAGAGTAATTGTTAAAAAAGTCAGCACCGCTTTAAATCAACTGGCTTTAGAAGGAATTAAGTTTGACCTTGTATTTATTGACCCGCCCTTTGACCAAGCTCTCTGCTCACGCACGCTTGCTCATCTTGCTCAAAGCGGGATATTGAACGAGGAAGCGATTATCGTTATCAGGCACAGCTTGCGGGAGAGTGTAGAGGAAAGATATGGTGAGCTTGAGCTTAAAGACCGAAGAAGATATGGAGATAGCCAAGTAAGCTTTTATCTTTTTCAAAAAGAAGAAAAGGAGGAAGAGCAAAGTGGGTAAAAAGGTGGCGGTATATCCCGGGTCATTTGACCCACCCACAGAAGGACATTTAAACATTGTTAAACGAGGAATAAAAATTTTTGATGAAGTAATTGTGGCAGTGGCAGAGAGCACGAGCAAAAAATATCTTTTCACAGTGGAGGAGCGGGTGAAGCTTTGGAAAAAGCTTTTAAAAAATGTTCCCCGCACCAGGGTTGAAACCTTTAAGGGCTTGCTTGTGGATTATGTTGCTAGCAAGGGCACAAATATCATTTTGCGCGGACTTCGTAATGTCACAGATTTTGAGTATGAAATCCAGATGGCAATTACAAACAAAAGACTCAACCCCCAGTTGGAAACAGTATTTATTATGACAGAAGGAGAATACTCACATTTAAGTGCCAGCTTGATTAAGGAGATTGTGCTTTTAGGAGGGTCGGTTAAAGGAATGGTTCCACCGCTGGTGGAAAAGGAGCTTCGCAAAAAGCTTCTTGGCAAAAAATAACCACAAAATGAGGGGCGAGATAGATGAAGATTTCAAAGAGAGCACGCTCGGTCAAACCCAGTCCTACTTTGCAGGTCACAGCCCGTGCTCAGGAGCTTCGTTCTCAGGGAGTGGACATCATTGGATTTGGCGCAGGCGAGCCAGATTTTGACACTCCCGCCTACATCAAGGAATTCGCCAAACAGGCAATTGATGAGGGCTTTACCAAATACACTCCTGCCACAGGCATTCCTGAGCTAAAAAAAGCAGTGGCAAAAAAATTTGAAAAAGATAACGGATTAAAATACTCGCCAGAGCAAATCATTATTTCCTGCGGTGCCAAGCATTGCCTTTATAATCTCTTTCAAGCGGTTCTTGACCCCGGCGATGAAGTGGTAATCATTGCTCCTTATTGGGTGAGCTATCCAGATATGGCAATTCTTGCTGGTGCAAAGCCGGTTTTTGTCAAAACCAGCATTGAAAACGGTTTTAAGCCCAAGCCCAAAGACCTTGAATCTGCTATAAGCAAAAAAACCCGGCTAGTGGTAATTAATAGTCCGAGCAATCCCACAGGTGCAGGCTTGAGCGAAAAAGAGCTAAAAGCTCTAAAAGGCATTCTTGAAAGCGGAGATTTCTGGATCGCCTCTGATGAAATCTATGAAAAAATCATTTACGACGGCTTCAAACACATAGCCATTGCCTCGCTGAGCAAAAAGCTATACGAAAAAACCATCACTGTAAACGGCGTGAGCAAAACCTATGCAATGACTGGCTGGAGAATTGGCTATGCAGGTGGCGACCCAGAAGTCATCAAAGCAATGGGAAAAATTCAGAGCCAGAGCACCTCTAACCCAACCTCTATCTCGCAAAAAGCAGCCCTTCGTGCCCTTCAGGGTGGAAAAAAAGAAGTGGCAAAAATGCTCCGTGAATTCAAAAAGAGAAGAAATTGGATAGTCAAGGCGCTTAATGATATTCCCGGGGTTAAGTGCTACAATCCCGAGGGTTCATTTTATGTCTTCCCAGACTTCTCCTATTATCTAGGCAAAAAATTTCAGGGAAAGCGAATTAAAAATTCGGTTGAGCTGGCAGAGTTTTTGATTGAGCAGGCACGAGTGGCAGTGGTTCCCGGAGGAGCTTTTGGGGCAGAAGGTCATCTTCGGCTCAGCTTTGCCACATCACTTGAAAACATCAAAGAGGGAATAAAAAGAATCAGAGAGGCGGTTTCAAAGCTGGAATAACTAAATGAAGAAAAGAAAGCTTTTAATCTGGCTTTTTAGCCTTATTGTTCTTTTTTCTTCCTGCTCCTCTCATAAAAGCAAAGAACAAATCACCATTCTATTCACCAATGACCTTCAAGCTAGGGTATTAGCCTATCCAAAGAATCGGGGCGGTATGGCAAGGATTGCCACTATTGTAAATAAGATTAAAAAAGAAAATCCCAATACCATTCTGCTAGATGCAGGAGATGCATCAGTAGGAAGTGCCTTTGCAACAGAGACAAGGGGGGAAGCCATATATCAGATTATGAATGCTGTTGGTTATAATGCCAGTGTTTATGGCAATCATGAATTTGACCTTGGAGCAGAGCAGGCAAAGAAATATCAGCAAATTGCTCATTTTCCTCTGCTTGCCTGTAATATACGAGATGAGCAAGGAAAAAGCTTTGCTCAGGAATATGCTATTTTCAAACTCGGTTCGCTCAAACTAGCGGTTGTGGGTGTGGCAAATCCTCATACGCCCAATCTGGTTGACCAGAGCAGAATTCGTGGTCTTAAATTCCTCCCGCCAGAAAGCGAGATTCGCCGAGTTCAGCACGAGCTGAGCTCAAAGGCAGACCTTATTATTCTTCTCACCCATCAGGGCATAGATGAAGACACTTCGCTTGCTTGGCGAATTAAAGGCATACCTCTAATTATCGGTGGGCACAGCGAGATAAAAATAAACGGCTTTAGAAAAGTAAGAGGAGTGCTCATTGCCCAGGCAGGTCATTTTGGATGGTGGCTGGGAAGAATAGATTTTTTATGGGATGCAAAAAAGAAGCGGGCATATAAGTTTCGTTGCAGGTTAATTCCCATTACTAGTAAAATTCCTGAAGACCCAAATGTTGTGCAGGCTATCCAACACCAGCAATCAAAGCTTCCATCTGGACTTGACCGTGTAATTGGAAGAACCTGGAAAACTTTGAGCAAAGACTATCTCGGCTACTGGATGACTGAGCTTATCAAAGCGGAAACCAAAAGCGACTTCGGCATTATCAACACAGGCGGTGTTCGGAGCGAAATATATCGTGGAGAAATCACCCCGAGAATGATTTATTACCTTCTTCCTTTTCAGGATAAAATCTGTTCCTTTGAAATTTCTGGCAGAGACCTGCTTAAAATCAGGCACATTCATTATTTTTATTTTTCTCGGGGAAAAAGAATTAAACCAGACAAAATCTATCGGGTGGGAAGCATAGATTTTCTTCTCAGAATTAATGATTTTCCTGGTGCCAAAAATCCCGAAATCTACCCCCAGCTTCTTCGTAATCTTATTATCAAGCGAATTGAGAAAGATGGTGGAATAAAAAGATTCTGGGAAAGATAAATCTCACATTTTTGGTTTGACTTAAATAATTTAAATACTATGATAAAATCTGATGGGCACAGAAGAAACCAAAAAATTCTCAGGCAAGCAAGAAGAAACTACTGGAGAGCTTCCGCCCAATTTAAAGATATATCTTGAGGTTTTAGAAGGACCTGATTCGGGAAAGAAATTTGAAATCAAAAAGCTGATTACTTGGATTGGAAGAAAGAATTGCGATATCACGCTTAACGACCCTACAGTAAGTTCTCGGCACTGCACCATTGAGGTAAGCAAAGATGATATTCTTATTTATGACCAAAATTCCACCAACGGCACTTTAGTCAATGGAGAAAAAATAAGCAGTTGCCCGCTTTCCAATATGGATGAAATTCAGCTAGGAGAAAGCAAGCTTTTAATCAGCATAATCAGCGACCCGTATGCGTTATATCAAGAAGTTGGCACACAAGAAGTTGAATATTCCCGCCCTAGCTGGGATGAAGATACCAGTATTTTGGGAGAAGGGATTTTAAATCCTGAGCTACCTGAGGAATATCAGGCAACACTTGAGGTAGAAGAGGGTCCTAACAAGGGTCAGCGCTTTCGCTTAAAAAGAAGAAGCACAGTGATTGGCAGAGGAAAAGATGTGGATGTAAAGCTTGATGACAACTCGGTCTCAGAAAAACACGCTCAAATAGAAATTCATTCCAAAGATAAAATCACTATCAAAGACCTGGCATCAACCAATGGCACCAGAGTTAATGGCAAGCTAATCAGTGCCATTAAAATTCGTAGCGGAGACCAGATTCAGCTCGGAAAAACCAAGCTCACCTTCTACTTCTTGGTAAGACGATAAAAAGCAAGGAGGCAAAAAATGAAAAAGCTCATCGTTGCTCTGGGTTTAGTTTTAGGATTTGTTTTCAGCAGTTTTAATGCTTGGGGAGCAGGTAAGGTTAAGATTAGATGGTTTGGTCATTCCTGCTTTTTTATCACAACTTCTAAAGGAACAAAGATTTTAATAGACCCGTTTAGTCCTGATGTTGGATATCCTATTCCGAAAGTGGAGCCAGACCTTGTGATTATAAGCCACGAACACTATGACCACAATTATGCTCAAATGGCACGAGGCAATCCCAAAATCATCCACTGCTTAGATGTGCGAACTAAAGACTGGAGAACAATTAATGAACAATTTAAAGATGTGCATATTTATACAGTTCCCACATATCATGATGAGGCAAAAGGAGCGCTTAGGGGAAAAAATTCTGTGATTGTGCTTGAGCTTGGCGGCTTGAGAATTGTGCATCTTGGAGACCTTGGTCATCTCCTTTCTCCAGAACAGGTTAAAAAAATCGGAAAAGTGGATGTGCTGATGATTCCTGTTGGCGGAGTTTATACCATTGATGCTCAAAAAGCCAAGCAGGTAATTAAACAGCTCAATCCCAAATTAATCTTTCCAATGCATTATAAAACTTCTGCCTGCAAGCTTCCGATTAATACCATAGATGCCTTTTTAAAAGGCGAAGAGCGGGTAAAAAATCTTGCCAAACCTTCCTATGTTATTGATAAGCTTCCAGAAAAGTCTGAGATTATTCTGCTCAGCTGGAAATGATTTTCAGAGAGATAAAAAGTGGTATTGTTGAGCTAAAAAGTTCAAAGAAGGCTCCTACAGGCTGGCAAGTCACTAATCTTTATCTGATTGGCATTAAGGAGAAAATCCTTATTGACACCGGATACCCTGATAATGAGCTTGTTTATGAGCTAAAAAATTTAAGCGAAAAAGAAAATTTTAAACTTAAAAAAATCATTCTCACTCACGGGCATATTGACCACTCCAGCAATTTGAAGGAATTAAAAGATGCTTTCAGCTCTGAGATAATTGCCTTTGAAAAAGAAAAACCCATTTTTGAAAGAAGAAAAAGGCATACATTAATTGACCGCTGGATTAACGAAGAAATTAACATTAAGACCGAGCTAGGTGATTTAGAGATTATTCACACACCAGGACATACTCCCGGTCATATCTGCCTTTATTTAAAAAAGCAGAAAATTCTTTTCAGCGGAGACTTGATTGTTGGAGAGGGAACCTGCGTGGTAGGACCGCCTGATGGAGATATGAGGGATTATTTTGCCTCACTTGAACGGATAAAAAACATTGCGCCAGCTCTTATTCTTCCTGGGCACGGTCCGCAGATTAATAATCCCCTTGCTCATCTTGACCAGCTTATCGCTCACAGAAAGCTAAGAGAAATTCAAATATTAAAACTTCTTGAAAAGGCTCCCTCAACCGCTCAGGAACTGATGGAAAAAATCTATATAGGCTTTATTCATCCTGCTTTATACCAAGTAGCAAAAGTTACTGTTTTGGGGCATCTAAAGAAGCTGGAAGATGAAGGAAAGATTCGTGGACAAAAAGAAGGAGAGGAAAAAAGATATGAGCTTTTAATTCCCCTACCCTTTTAAGCTTTATCATTTCTCTTGGAAAAGCAAAAGATAAACTGCAACTCCGCTAAAAACCATATTAGCAATCCAAGGAGAGATGAGTGAGGGAATCTTTCCGCTCTTTCCCATAGAAAGGCACATAGCCATAACCGCAAAATAAGTAAAGCTGAAAAACAATGCCCAAGCAAAATTAATATATAATCCCCTTGTTTGTTTCTGCCGAATTGCCACTCCTAGCCCGAGAGCGAAAAGAACCAAGCAGGCAAAAGGAAGCGAATATCTGCTTTGTAGCTCCACGATAAATTCACGAGGATTAAGACCAAATTTTTTTAATTTAACTATGTATTTTTTTAGCAAAGAAATGCTAAGCTCATCCGGCATCTTTTCAAAACTGATAAGCTCAAAAGGAGTAAGCCCAAGATTTAAGATTAGCTTTTTTCTCTTTTCTAATTCTTTGGGCGCAAAGCGATGATATTTATGAATTTCAACATTGCGAAGTCGCCACTTTTTCCCCTTTAGATATCTGGCTCTCTCCGCTCGGTATTCAATTTCTGGGAAAAAATCTGAATCAAGTTTATAAATTAAAACCCCTTTAGCAGATTGAAGTTCGGGAAGAAAAAGCTGGAAAAAAACCGCATAATAAGTATGGGAGTTTTGTTTGCTAATGAGCTTAAGGTCTGTAATAGGCATATTTATTTTCTTTTTAATCTCTTTTTTCTCAAACTCTCTTACCTTTTGATTGGAAAAAGGAATAAGCCACCCACCCACAAGCCACATTAGCCACGCATAAATAACTGTGTAGATAAAAGGAAGCCTTAACAGTCGCCACCAGCTTAAACCCACTCCCTGCATTATCACCAGTTCACGGTGCTGATTCAAAATCCCAAACATAAGAAGAAGAGCAAAAATCACTGAAAGCGGTGCACAATAATAATAAAGCTGAGGGACCTGATAAAGGAAATAAATAACAACCTCAAAAAAGCTCAATCCCCGACGAACCATCAAACGGGTCAGCTGGTCTAATACCGATGCCAAGAGAAACAAAAGCATTGAGATAACATTGGCAGATATAAGTATTATCAAAAAATGTTTGGAGATGTATTTATCAATGATTTTCATCTTCTTCGTCGCTCCAGCCAGTTTTTAAAATAAACATCTGATTGATAAAGAACCAAGAGAGGCTCTTTGCCCAAAAGCCTCTTCTTTATAAGCCACATTCCAGAAAAGAGAATAATCAAAAACGGAAGCCACATCGCTAGCTCAGGCAAAAGCAATCCTTTAAGAGCAAGAGCCTTAAAAACCACCCGCAGGTAGTAATAACAAAATCCAGCTAAAATACCCAGAAAGTAAGAGACTGTTCTTGAGGTGCGAGGTGGCTTTATGCCTAGACCCACTCCCCATAAAAAGATTATCAATGTGCTGAAAAAAGCGCTAAGCCGTTCATATAGCTCTATACGAAGCTGAACAAAAAAAGAAACACGAGATGACCCTTTTTGACCTGCTTCTCTTTTCTTTAGCATTGAAAAAAGCGACCAAAGTGTCGCCAGCTCTGGGTGCGATTTTATTTCCTTTTCTGTTCTCTCTCTTTCGGGCAACCCCAAACGTGCCTTTGCCTCTTTAAACTGGAGAAAATACTCCAGCTGATTTTTTGGGTCTCGGGCAACAATTACGCCGTTTTTAAGCAAAATGCGATTCTCTTTAGTCTCTGGCAAATTTTCTATTCGTGCCTGTTCCGCAAATATAAAAAACCTTCCGCGAGCACCAAGTATATTAAAGCCAGAATTATCTTGAAAAATAATAATATGCTTAAGCCCCTTCTCATCTTTTTTTTGAACATAAATCCAACCCTTCTCATCAAAATCAACAAAACGCTGAGCAGGTATTAAAGCCTCTGATTTTGCTCTCACCAGCTCATAACGAAGGAGCCTAAACTTTACCAGCGAACGGGGAACAAGAAAAAAGCTCAAATATCCAACTAGCAGGGCAGAAAAAAACGAAAAAACAAAGCCCAGCTTTAAAAGAAAAGTAAGGCTTTTTCCTGAACAAAAAATTACTATCAGCTCGTTCTCCTCACAGAGCCGAGAAAAAACCACCACCATCACCATTAAGCTCACCAAAGGAATAGCAATCAAAAAAAGCGACGGAAAAAGGCAGGCTAACAGCTTAAAAACCCCAATCATTCCAACACCACGATACATTGACCATTCAGTTAAAAAAATTAATCGCTGAATAGTAAAAACCACTCCAATCAACACCAAAAGGGCAAAAAAGAATCTAAAAAGTTCGTTTAAAATATAGCGGTCAATCCTTTTCATCTTGATATGGCTAAATATTCTTTTATAAGCAAAGGTAAGTATAATGGGTCAAAAAACAGGCTTGGGCTTAAAAAACACTGATGATAGCACCTGCAATGATTTTTCTTTATCCATTGCCTTGCTTTTTTTGCCTGAGCCGAGCGCCAGATTTTTCTTATATCATAATCAACTTCTCTTAAACTACCCAAAGGCATATCCAAAAGCTCACAAGGATAAACATCTCCTTCAGGATAAATAACTCCCACCAGTCTCCCCGCCTCACATCGCAATCTTGGTCTCTTTCCTTCAAATATCTCTAGAGCGACCCTTCTCAAAAGATTATCTTTGGCTAAAAGCAAGCGGGAGTAAAATCCATATCCTTTAATCTTTCCTTCCCGTGCTTCTTTTTCAAGCAGTTTTATAGCTTTTTCTATCTTTTCAGGGTTGAGATTTTTGGCTTCTTTTTTCTTGGGCTCGCCCCTGATGATAATCAAATTAATAAGGTCTGGCTTAAGCTCATCCCGAACCAGATAGTAGGTTTGTTCTAAATAATCCTGATTGTATGAGCTTGCGGTAATATCAATTAGAATGGTCAGCTTAGAAAATCTTTTCTTTAATTCCCGCAGGCGAAACACGCTTTCAACAGTTCTATCAAAAAATCCTTCCACGCCCCTGATTTTGTCATTAATTTCTTTTGGTCCTTCAATAGGAAGTCCAATGGTAAAATTGCTTTCTTTTAAATTTTCCAAAACCCATTGTGCTAATTTCTCTAACTTCTCAGGATAAAATCCGCTTGTTGCCAAGCCGAGATTAAAGGGACGATTATATTGATAAAATATCTTGAAAGCCTGTTTTAAATCTTCACGAAGAAGAGGCTCTCCACCAGTAATGGTGAGCTGAAGAAGCTTGCCCATATTTTTGCTTATCTTTTCAATTTCTTCTAGAGAAAGCTCCTTTTTGGGCTGGTTAAGTTCCTTCCAATAAAAGCAGTGCTCGCACCTGCCCATACAGCGTGCGGTAATGAAAAAAAGTAAATATATCGGGTGCGAAGGAGAGATGGGCAGAAAATATTTTAACCAGAAAATATTCCCAGCCATCAAATCCACCTTGACCTGCTCTCCAGCCCTCTTCCTGCCAAAATTCCAATCATTCCGAAAATCACCCCCACAGCAATTGCATTAAAAGAAAAAAGATGAAGAGGCAAAGAATAAAAAAGATATATCGCACCTACTTTTTGGAAAATAAACCTGTAAAATCGCAGATTAATCAAAAAGAATATGAGCATCACCCAAAAAATAGAAGCAGAGCCTTGAAAAATCAGAGCCAAAAAAGAAATCCAAAAAAGATAGGTAAGCAAAATATTAGCTCCGTTTATGGGTGAGGAAAATCCATGAGGATGAGCACCTCTCGGCTTACGAAGCAGATATAACTTTACTCCTAAAATCGCTTTGCGAAAATCATTATAAAGCATAGAGCGCAAACTGAAATGATGAGCGTGAACACCTCGTAAATCCTTAAGATAGCGAATTTTATATCCATTCTCTGCCAGTCTGTATCCAAATTCAATGTCTTCAGCACTGGCACCATAATAATCTTCCCTAAACCCGCCTAGTTTATCAAACACTTCTTTGCGAATGGCGCTGAGTGCTCCCCAAAACCATTCAATATCATCTCCACTTAATTCATGATGATATACAGTAAAAAGATTATGATACATAGAACAAACATTCTGGTCATAAGAAAGATAGGTATAATTCCCCACCAATCCAGCATAATCAAGATGGGTTTGAAAAAAATTTTCTATCTGTTCAAGAGTAGAGGGAAGAAGAATAACATCCGCATCAACAAAAACCAAAACATCTCCACGAGCAACTTTTGCTCCTTGGTTTCTTGCCCTACCAGCTCCAGAGTTCTGTTTGAGCTTTATCAATTGAACAGGGAATTTTCCCGCCAGCTCTGCAGTTTTATCTTTAGAGCAATCATCTACAACAATGACCTCAAACCCCTGCTTGCAGGTCTGACTGAAAATCGCAGATAAAACCCGCTCTATGGTCTTTTCCGCATTATAAGCAGGAATGATAATGCTCAGCATTATTAGCCCTTCACTTTGCTGGGGTTCTTTTTAGTATCAACAATTTTATCACAAACTCTTTATCTAACCATTTGAAGATAAAATCTTCAGGATAAAAAACCTCGTATTCAAAAATTACCTTAAATTCCCATTTTCCATTTAGCAATTTTTTAAGCCTTTGAGCAATAGGAAGGTGGCGATAAAACTTTTCAAATCCAGCAAAATCACTCAGATAAATTAAAATATAATCAGGATTAAATTTCTTTATTGGCTTTAAATCCAAGTTTTGAGGCCAAGCACGAACATAGTTTAAATGTGAAAGTCTGGGACCGGGAAGATATACGCTATAAGCAAGCACACGAGTTTTGGCAGGAAGTTCAGCAAGCCATCTGCCTGACTGGTCAAAAGCACGGAAACTAATAGCATAAAAATTCTGCGAGCGCAAAAGACAGATAAATAACAAAATCCCAGCTAAAACAAAAGCAGACCTCTTTCTGCCCCTCTGCCATATCCAACGGGTCGCCTGAGCACAAAAAAGAACATAAAACATCATCACATACATAAAAAGATAAATTAAATAAGAATCTGTCTGCGACATAAATGTGTAAGTAAACGCCACAATATTAACTAGCATTAAAAACCATTCTTTAAAGTCAACTTTAATAATCCGCTCCAAAGCCCCTGCCAGACTTACCAGATAAACAGGATAACCAAGAATAAATGGTAAAATTACAACCAAACCATAGCTATATTTGTCCAGCCAGAAACTGTGTGGGTCAATATGATAAAAAGAGTTCAATTCGCCAAGAAAATACATCCACCCTATCATTTCCAGTGCACGGTCAAAATGAAGATAGTAAAGTGGACTGAAAATAAATGAGCTTAATATGCCCACTGCTCCTGCCAGCCAGATTCTTCTATCTTTAATCCACTTTTTAAAACTCGCCCCCTCCAATCTTGCTCGTATAAGCAGAGCAAAGAAAAGAGAAAGAAAAGGGAAAAAATTTATCTTGGTATCTAGGGCAAGTCCTGCAAAAAAAGAAGCAAGCAAAAAATCCCTTAACCTGCCTTCCCTAATTAACAAAACCTGAAAATAAAGACTAAAAACACAAAAACAAAGCATAAAAATATCCACTTTAGCAAGATAGGAAAAGGTCACGCTTAAAGGAAGTAAAGAGAAAATCAAGCTGGCAAAAAATCCCCAGTCTTCTCCTAAAAGAAGCCGAGCAAGTAGCCAAAATCCAAACAAACAAGCCAATCCAAAAACAAGTGCCAAAAGTCTTGCCAGCCTGATTGCCTTCCAGCTAGCTGGGTCAAAATTTGCTATGAAAACCTTGAGGGGCTTAAGCGAGCGAGCTTTTAATATCTCTGGCAGATTTTTCAATAAAAAATATCCTGCAAATGCTCCTGCGTTTAAATAAAAGGTAAGATGAGGATAAAGATAAAAATCTGGCTCAAGGGTTTTCTCTTTTAAAATCTTCAGACTTATTTTTGTCTGGCGAAGCTCATCTTGATACAAAAAATACGGATACAAAGTGCGGAAATGAACCAGCCGAACCCAAAGACTTATACCAAAAAGCACGAGCAAATAAATAAAAACTTTTACCCGCCTATTTTCTCTAAACCATCTCATCAGAGAAATTTTAAACGGAAATGTGCCCAGAAAATCTTAGGAAGAAGCCAGCGGTTAGGCATTGCTTTAATTATGCGAAAAATCTGCTTGGGACGAAAATAAAATCGCCAGTGCGCCCAGCGATGATAAAATTTCAAAGCACGGTCGCTTAATTCTGTAAGATTACAGGCAAGCTGTGAATAAGAGGTATCTTCTGGGTCAAACTCAACTGCTTTTTTCATTTCTTCTGCCATCTTGCGAACTTTGGTGCCAGGAAATGGACTTAAAAGCGCAAAACCAGCAGTATGAAGCTGGCTAGAAGTGGCAAAATCAATGGTCATTTTTATGTCCTCTTTTTTTTCACTGGGAAATCCCATCATAAAAAATCCATGAGTAAAAATACCCTTTTTTGCCACCATCTCAATGTTCTTTTTTATTTTTTTCAAATCTAGATTTTTGCGGATTAATTTCTGAATTCGCTCAGACCCGCTCTCAATGCCAAAATTCACCTTATAGGTGCCTGCTAATTTCATCAAATCAACTAGCTCCTCATCTAATCTATCACCGCGAATACCATTGGGAAAAGCTAATTTAAGGTCAAAGCCTTGTTCAATAATCATCTGAAAGATTCTTTTGGCACGCTCCATATCAAAATTAAAACAATCATCTATAAAATGAATCTCCCTTACACCATATTGATGATAAAGAAGGCGAATCTCTTCCAAAACATTCTCTGGAGAGCGTGCTCTGAATTTCTTTCCAAACATATTATGGCAGAAAATGCATCCATAAGGGCAAGCTCGGCTGGTGAAAATAGTTGCCACTTCTTTCCGCCAGCGAATATCATTTTGAGTAAGAATCTTCCAATCAAAAAATCTCTTTAGGTCAATTAAATCCCAGGCAGGAAAAGGGAGCTGGTCAAGGTCAGATATAGGCTCTCTTTCCGGCTCAATCACAAGCTCATCTCCTTTTAACCAAGCACATCCTTTAACTCCAGAAAAATCTCTGCCCGAACGCAGGCGCTCAAAAACCTCAAGAAAAGTAATCTCTCCCTCTCCTCTTACTGCGAGGTCAATATTTTTATCTTTTAAAACTGTCTGAGGCTCACTGGTAGGATAAGGACCACCTGCAATAACCACTACCTCTTTAAGATTTTCCTTTACAAGCTGTGCCAAGCGATGCAGAGAGCGTGCTTGAAAATGCATCGCGTGAATGCCTACCAGTTGAGGAGAAAAATCCTTCAAGTCGCTGATGATTGATTCTTCAGGTGCCCTTTCAAGCATTAGGTCAAAGATTTTTATCTTAACTTCTGGATGGTGCTTTCTTAAATAAGACGCCAGATACATTAACCCGCTCGGTGGATAAACCTGATAAACAAACTTGCGAGGGTCGCTCGCTCCGCTTTCAATCAGCGCTACCCGCTCCATTACCCTCTTCCCGCATTGCAAAAACTATGGTGTGTCCGCCATGAATATTAAGCTTGCGAATTAGCCAGCGAAGGCTAATAAACCCCAACCAAACCACTCGAGCAACCAGACCTTTTCGCTTGGTTTCAAGAAATTCAGGCACAAGCAAAAAATTCTTTCGTTCCACTATCTTAAATCCACATTTCTTTAAAAGCATTGTCAAAGTTTGAGGTGAATATTCAAAAAGATGATAAGGAGGAAATTTAGGTCCTTTATTCCAAACCTTAAGGGCTTGCAAAAGTCTCGGGTCTAATTTTCCCAAAGTCCAGCTCCAAGGAAAATGACGCAAAACCCGATAATAAAAAGAATTAACATAGGTGGGAACCTTAATTACACAAACTCCATCAGGCTTTAAAAGCCTTTTTACCTCTAAAAGAAATTTGGTTGGCTCTGGCTCGTGCTCAAGCAGGTCACTTAAAAAAATGACATCATAATTTTGCTCAGGCAAATTTACTTCCATAAGCCTTCCCTGATGAACCTTAAGCCCAAACTGCGTGCGTGCCTTATCAACCGCCCATTCAGAAATATCCACTCCCTCAACCTCAAATCCTGCCCGTTGAGCATAAAACAGAAAACTGCCCGCTGCACAGCCTACCTCAAGAAGTCTTCCATTTCGTTTATACTGCTGAATCATTCCCAGCATCTCACGGTATTCTTCCACTCTGCTCGCCTGCGTTTCAAGATAGTTGCCTTCAAACATTCCGCAGGAAAAATCAGACTCAAAATATTTCTCATCATAAAAACTGCGTATAGTATCAATGTCTGGCATAGGCTGAACAAAAACCAGCCCGCAGTTCGTGCATTGAACCAAATCATAATCTCTTCCTTGATAGTGGTAAATGCTCGGCAGATAAATCCGCTGGCTGGTTGACCCGCAAAGCTCACATTTTTGTTTCTCGCTCATTTTTCTGGATACTTTATCTCCAGATATTCATCAGTTTTTAAAACCTCTTCCAAATCATAATCGGCGCCAAGAAGATTTTGTGCAGCACGAATACCTGTTTCCATTGAATGGTCTATGTTGTTATAAATAAACATTCCATATCTTCCCATCAGGGAAAGATTGGGAAAGCGAGCAATATACTTTTTGATTATCTCCAGTGCACTCTCATGCCCGATTTCGTGCATAGGATAAGCCTTTTTTGCCCTCACCACACAGTAATCAATTACCTTTTTCTCTGCCCCCGGAGCCAAGCCAAGCTTTGCAAATTGTTCAATGGTTCTTTCTGCTAGCTCCTGGTCAGGTCGGTGCCAGATTGGGTCAGTTTCAAAGCAAAAATATTCAAACACCAAACTTGTCTTTCCCGGCGGACTCATTGCCGGGCTCCAGTTCGTCGGCTCGTGCAACCTGCCAAATTCAATGTTTGGGTCTGGAATATAAATCCAAGTGTCTTTGGTGATTCTCTCTGCATCAAACATTAAAGCAACAATTAAAAGGTCACGATACCGAAGCTTTTTTGATGCCTCTATCACCTCAGGCGGAGCAGGTGGCTCAAAATTCTGAATAAGCTCAGTAACAGGAATGCTGGAAAGAAAATGTGTGCCCTCTTCAACATATTCTTTTCCATCTCGGGTTTGAACAAGCACTCCTGTTATTTTTTTCTCATTGTGAAGAATTTTTGCCACCCGTGAGTTAAGCCGAACTTCGTTGTTCCTTTTCTCTATTTCCTGACGAAGTCTCTCACTAATCCTGCCGATGCCATGAGCGGGATATTTAAAGCGGGGAATGAGGCTTACTGGTCGGTCTTTTCTTCTCGGAAAAATTGTCTCACGAATAGTAGCCATAAGGCTCATTCCCTTAATCCTTTGCGAAGCCCATACTGCTGAGCCCTGCGAGCAGGGAATGCCCCAAACTTTCTCAGTATAGGTCTTGAAGAAAATCTCATACATTTTTCTGCCAAACTGACGAATCATCCAATCTTCAAGCGTAATTACCGGCGGTTTGTGCAGACGCAGGCGCTCTCTTAAAAAACTGGCAAGAATCTGCGCACTCATCCAAGGACCCAAGCCCAAAAAAGCATTGAAAAATGTGGGCGGATAGTTAAAAAACTTTCCCATAAAATAAATCTTACTTGAACGCTTAACCTCTATAAGCTCATCAACAAGCAGTCGTTGGATAAATTCATCCAGTTCATTTCTTTTGGTAAAGAACCTGTGCCCGCCTAAATCAAAAAGAAAGCCTTTATGATGATGGGTTCGCGATAGCCCGCCCACACCATCATCTTTTTCAAACACAATGCACTTAACATTCTCATCACTTAAAGTTTTGCCAGCAGCAAGTCCAGCAGGACCACCGCCCATAATAACGACCTTCATATCTTTTTTATCTATTTTTTCCATCAGGCAACCCAATATCCGTTGATGAACATTGCTGAGAAAAAGCTCATTGCCCCCGCACTGGCAATCATATAAAAATACTTTAAAACATCTTTTGTTTCCAAAAGCCTAGCCAAGCTTAAAAACATAGGAACACACATCACCTGATACCGCAAATAAGAATGATTGCCATTGGTGGTGTAAAAAAGCCAAAAACTAACCATCCAAAGCCATACAGTATAATCCACTTTTCTCCAGCCAAATATGATTATCAACAAAAGCAGAGCGTGGAGGGGGAATTCTTTTAAATAGGTATCTGGACCTTTAAGATAGGTTGCATAAAGCATCTGCCAAGGAAAGCCAAAATGACCATAAATATTTGCCTCATGCACCTGAACAAAAATAAAAGCATTTCCAGAAATAAGCTTAAAATAAGCCAGCACAAGCACACTTCCAAAAGGAACCAAAAACAGCCAGAGCACACGAGGCTCTCGCCAGAGCCGAGAAAACGAGCTAAAAAAATTCTTCTTATAAAAAGGTGCCCAAAAACCATCCTCTGGCTCAACTCTCTTTCGGAAAAACTCATAGATTATCGGCACATAAACTAAAACCGCCTCTATTCTGCACAGACTTGCCAATGCACCGAAAACTCCAGCAAGAAAATATTTATCTTTTTTAAGAGAATAAAAACAGGTGCAAATTAAAAACAAAAACACAGGCTCATTGTAGATCGCAGTCAGGCTATAAGCTCCAGGATGAATAAGGGCAAAGGCAAGAGCAAGCAGAGATGTAGAGTGAGAAAAATATTCCCTTGCTAAAAGATAGAAAGAGATTCCATAAAGGAAATAAAATAAATTAGAAATAATCACTCCTGCAACTAAATATCTTCCCTGAAGCAAAATTCCTAAATATTTAATCAACCAAGGGAAAAAAGGCCAGTGCCTGTAAGCAAATTTTCTTTGCACACCATCTTCATATCCGAGTCTGTCTATTACCTTTATTCTCTTTATTGCCTCCTTAAGGTCATAATCTCCTTTTGTCAGGCGCTCGTATCCGAGCCAAGCAATTCTCACAAACCAAGCACCATCAAAATTTGCTAAATTCTCAAGCAGAGTGGTTTCAGGCTTGGTCATCCAGAGCTCTGCAGGATAGCGGGCGCGAGGAAGATAGTGATGGCTGTAAGCAAAAATAAGAAAATAAATCAGCTTCATTCCTAAAAGAAAAGCAATAGTCCAAGCCCATTCTTTTTTAGAGATTTTCCTCTCTTCGCTCATTTGATGTTTCTGCGTCCCACCCTGCGAATTAATCCAAGCGTATAGCGAGGTCGTTTGATAAAAAGGTCAATAAGAGTTTTTTTCAGAAAAACCCCCGGTGAGCGGAAAAAGCTAAGCAAGCTATATTTGACAAATTCTCTTCCTGCCAAAAGCTCTATCTCACGAGGATTATGATACTTGGGCTTGAAAATATAGCGGGTGAAGGTGAGGTTCTCAAAATTAAAGTCATCAGGAAGAATACCCTCTGCTCGTGCCCGCTCGTAAAGCTCGGTTCCTGGAAGAGGATTGGCAATGAAAAAATAAGCAGTGTGGGTTTTTACTTCACGGGCAAAACGAAAAGTTTCTTTAATATGCTCCATTGTTTCTCCAGGAAAGCCAAAAATATAAAAAGCATTGGTGCGAATCCCTGCCTTGTGAACAAGTTTGGTAATCTCCTTTGCCCGCTCCAGATTGAGCGGTTTTTTGATGATATTATCCAGCACATACTGGGAGCCACTTTCAAAAGCAAGGGTGAGCTCATAACAACCAGCTCGTTTCATCAGGTCAATGAGCTCTTCATCTAAAGTCCAGACCGCTACCCCATTGGGAAGGTTAAATGAGATTTTATATCCACGCTCAATAATTCCTTGAAAAATCTTTTTCGCCCGAGCTTTGTTGGCAGTGATATTATCATCTTCAAATTGAATTTCCCTGATTCCCCATTTATCAATGAGCTCGCCGATTTCATCTAGCACATTCTCCGCACTTCGCCAACGGTATTTATATCCCCAGAACCTGCTGGATGAGCAAAAGGTGCACCTGCAGGGACAGCCTCGTGATGTAATCATCGGAGTGTTGTATCTATGCTTGGCGCTAAAGCTGTGAGGAATGTTGATTTTGGGATACAAATCCATTGGCAAAAGGTCGCGGGCAGGAAAAGGAATTTCATCAAGATTTTCAATAAGCTGGGTTTTAGGATTGACCCGAACCTTTCCGTCTTCCTTCCAGGCAATGCCATCAATTTCTGAAAGGTCTCCGTCTCTGCGCAGGGCGAGGATGATATCGCGCATTGTATATTCGCCTTCACCAAGAACGATAATGTCTAGCGCCGGCTCTTTGGCTAAAAGCTCTTCTGCACAGAAAGTGGGATAGGTTCCGCCAGTAATGGTGATGATGTCTGGATTTAGCTTTTTAATCCGCTGGCAAAGCTCACGCACCACAGGAAAAATTGATGAAAATAAACAGCTTATGCCAACAATGTCTGGAGCAAATGCTTCGATCCTGCGAAGTATGTCATCATAGGATGAGCCGTAAATCATAAACTGGTCATCAAGCTCAATCTCATTGTAAAATCCCTCTGCTTGAGCATCCATAATAGCAACCTCAACCTCATCACGAATTACCGAGGCGATATAGCTTATGCCCAGAGGAGGGAAAACCAGTTTCATTGTCTCTTTGTAAAGACGATTGGGAGGAAAAAGAAGAAAAACACGCTCTATGTGCTTTGCGCCCATATTTTCAAACTTTTTAGACCTCAAAAGCTGGCAAAAGTTTTTATTTATTTTAACATCTTTTTCCTTCAAGCAGAAAATTTTTCAAATGCTTTTAATTTTAATATCAGAAGGTTTTGATATAATCGTAAACGAAATGCGATTCAGATTTAAAATATTTATCTTGCTACTGCCCTTTATACCTTTTGTATCTTCAGGCATCACTTTGGTTTTCGGGCAGAAAAAAATAGAGCTTAATGATTATTTGGAAA
The DNA here is from genome assembly GCA_964592965.1 of uncultured bacterium. Lineage (GTDB taxonomy): Bacteria > RBG-13-61-14 > RBG-13-61-14 > RBG-13-61-14 > DRUE01 > CAZKMM01. The sequence continues at coordinate 2,750 of CAZQJX010000025.1, read as the reverse complement.
AAGACCAGGCAATATATCTTTCTGCAGATGAAATTTTTTCAAAATTAAATCAGGAGATTATCTTCAGTCCTGATAAAAACTGGCTTTTTATTAAGACCGCTTATAATTTAATCACAGTTGACTTAAAATCAGCCAAATGTGCGGTTGAAAATAAAGAACTGGATTTTAAAGGAGCTCTTTTTAAAAACGGCAAATGGTATATCTCTTCTGATTTTTTTACTCAAATCTATGCGCCTTTTTCAGGGAAAAAGATTAAGATTCACATCCCTCAAAATCAATTGCCTAAATTCATCCTGCCGGAAAAGATAAAAAAAGACCCTGTTGATGTTATTGTTATAGACCCAGGGCATGGTGGCTCTAATTTTGGTGCCACCGCTCCTGAAGGATGGAAAGAAAAAGATATTACTTTAAAATTAGCAAAACTCTTAGCTCAAAAGCTCAGAGCATACCCTGAGCTTAAAGTCTATTTAACCCGTGAGCAAGATAAAGATTTAACCCTAGAAGAAAGAAGCGCTTTTGCCAATCGTGTTGGTGCGGATGTTTTTATCAGCATACACGCCAATGCATATAAATCAATCAAAGTAAGCGGAGTAGAAACTTACTTTTTAAGCCTTACTGCCAGCGATGAAGAGGCAAGAAAACTCGCTCTTTGGGAAAACCAAGAACCCAGCAGAAACACAGAGCAAGAAGGTCAAGACAGCGAGACCCTTTCAGATTTAGAGCTTATTCTTGGTGATATGGCGCAGAGTGAGCATCTTGCTGAAAGTGAGATTTTAGCCAAAATCATTCAGAAAAATCTGGCAGAAGCTCTTAACTCTCGCAATCGTGGTGTTCGTCAGGCACCTTTTCGGGTGCTGATGGGAGTTATGTGCCCTGCGGTTTTAGTGGAAGTAGGATTCTTAACCAATCCGAGCGACCTGCGTAGCATAACAGACCCAAAAAATCAAGAACGGATTGTAAATGCTTTGTGCCAAAGCATTATTGAATTTAAAAATTTAAAATCTCAAAGGCTGGGGTTGGAGGATAAAAATGACACGAAAGAGAAAGCCCGACCAGCTTCGCAAAGTAGTAATTCGTCCAAAAGTACTCAAATACGCTGAGGGCTCCTGTTTGATTAAAATGGGCAACACACAGGTTTTATGCTCGGCAAGTGTGCTTGATTCGGTTCCGCCTTTTCTTAAAGAAACCGGGCAAGGATGGATAACAGCAGAATATTCTCTTCTTCCTCGCTCTACTCAAACAAGAACAGAACGGGAGCGACAGCGGGGAATTTTAAAAGGCAGAACCCAAGAAATTCAAAGAATGATTGGAAGGAGCCTGCGGGCAGTTGTTGATTTAGAAAAATTAGGTCCAAGAACAATTATTATTGACTGTGATGTTATTCAGGCAGATGGCGGAACCCGCTGTGCCAGTATCACTGGAGGCTTTGTTGCACTGGCTCTGGCGGTGCGCTGGCTACAGAAGAAAAAATTAATTGAAGAAAATCCTGTTCGCGAATACCTTTCTGCAGTAAGTGTGGGCAAGGTAGAGGGAAAATTCCTACTTGACCTTGATTATGAGGAAGATTCGCAGGCAGAGGTAGATTTTAATGTGGTGATGACCGAGAGCGGAAAATTCGTGGAAATTCAGGGAACCGCAGAGCAAGCCCCTTTTGACCGAGCAGAGTTGGATAAAATGCTCAAGCTGGCAGAAAAAGGGATCAAGGAGCTGGTCAAGTGCCAGAAAAAGGTTCTGAAGAAAAAAAGATAAAGCTTTTGGTTGCCACTCGCAATTTTGGAAAATTCAAAGAGTTTGCCCACTTTTTCCAAGAACTTGACCTTGAGCTTTTAAGTCTAACAGATTTTCCAAAGATAGAAAAAATCCCAGAGCCTTATTCTACTTTTGAAGAAAATGCTAAATATAAAGCGCTCTATTGCTTTAAAAAAACAGGACTTTTGAGCTTGGCTGATGATTCCGGTCTGGAGGTAGAGGCACTGGGAGGAGCTCCTGGTGTGCTTTCCGCACGATTTGCTGGCGAGGGAGCGAGTGATGAAGAAAATAACAAAAAACTTTTAAAGCTCCTTGAAGGACTACCTGAAGAAAAGCGCAAAGCACGATTTATTTGTGTGCTTGCTCTTGCTCTCTCTGATGAACAGGTGAAGATGGTGCGAGCAGAGACCCAAGGGATAATCACTGAAGCTCCTCGTGGAAATAAAGGCTTTGGTTATGACCCTATCTTTTACTATCCACTTTCAGGAAAAACTTTTGCAGAAATGGAGCCTGAAGAGAAATTAAAAGTCTCACATAGGGGAAAAGCTCTTCAAAAAATGAAGTTGATTTTGGAGCGAATTCTTAAGGAGAACAATACTCCATTGTAAAATTCTTTATCCAAACCTCTCCGGCAGAAGACGCTGGGTCTATTCTTAAATAAAAAACCTTACGGGTATTAATCCAGTGAACCTGATGGGATAGGTCAATGCTTAGATGATGATATTCGCCGTTATAAAAATAGGGGATTTGAATTTTTAGCGATTCTGAAAATTTTGGTTCAGACTCTTTGCTCCAGTAAATCTCCAGCCAGTTGAGTTTTTTGGGAATTAAATTATCAGGAGAAGGTTTAAATTTTATTTCTAAGTCAAACTTTTTTGTGCCTAAGGGGATGATGTGAATAGGGAGGATAAAATAAGGGTTTTCTCCATAAGTATCAATTTTCAATCCTTCTTTTTGAAAAGCTATATCAAGCTCAGAGCCACGAACGAATTTGACATTTT
>CAZQJX010000024.1:0-24036 GCA_964592965.1 uncultured bacterium | reverse complement strand
TGGGGAAGAGGACTATCAGCAAAGAGGAGCAGAAAATCCTTCGTGAAAAACTCCGTTCATTGGGCTACATAAAGTGAATTGAGGGTAGGCTCGTTTTTTTCAGCACATCTATTTTACTTCTGGATTTTCTATTCTGCGGTCTTTCAAAACTAAAATAGTTAATTTCAAAGCTGTATTCCAAAAGGCAAAAATAAATCAAGCCGTTTATAAGAGAAGGATTTTGAATAGATTGCAGGAGTTAGAAGAGCATTAATTAACAAGAATTTTATCTGGTGCGAGGAGGGGGACTCGAACCCCCACGGCCTCTCGGCCACAAGGTCCTCAACCTTGCGCGTCTACCAGTTCCGCCATCCTCGCAAAGAGCCTTTATTGGGTCTTTTCTCCAGCTTTTTCAGAACCAGGAGCAGTGGGAGAAGGTGCTCCTGGAAGAACCGGCACACTAGCTGGTGCTGTTTTTGCCTTTGGCACCTTGATTTTTGTCTTTTGTATATGACTCGCCCGAAGGCTCAAGCCCAAACTCATCAGCAAAAATATCACGCCGAGAACAACCGTAACCCTTACCAAAAAGCTCTCTCTACCGCTTGCTCCGCCGAACACGGTCTGGCTCGCACCGCCAAAAGCAGCTCCCAGCTCAGTTCCCTTTCCCTGCTGAAGCAAAATCACCAGTATGAGAAAAACCGCAATGATTATGTGAATTGTATATAAAACCGCGCCCATCGCTATTTAATTATAATCAAAATCTTGATTTTGTCCAGTCTAAAATTCAAGGATTGATGTATTGTTTAAAAATCAAATCTTCAAGAGTAAATTTTTTTTTACACATAAACTTTCCGTCTTTCCGTTTTCATCTCATAAAATTTTAGTCCCTTCAAGAGATGTGTCCACAGAAGTTTTTAAGCAGGCTTTAAGATTCTTTAGAAGAAACAAAAAAGAGCCCCTCTGGCGCTCCCTTTCATTTGGTTTTAATAAATTGTAAAGAAAAAATAATCCTTCAGCTAAGCGAGCAGGTTCCTGTTGGACAGGTGGGTGTGCCAGAGGAGCCAAATGAATCATTCACACGGGCATTGAAACTGCTCATAATTTTTTCCAGCTTCTTGCTACCGCATTTTTCGCAGACAAGCTCAGGTTTTTCTGAGCCAAAAACCAAAACCTCGTTTATGTGCCCGCATTTTTTACACCGATACTCAAACAGGGGCATTTTTAACCCTCCTTTTGTTTGTTTAATTTACATTTTTGAAAGAGCATCTTCTGCGCACAGAACAATGGGCATTTTTGATGGTGCTTCGGTTTGAGGCGGATGCGCGCAGAAGTGCATTTCTGCTAAATCTTGTGCAGTTGCTTTATGAAGGATAGCATAAGCCAGTAGGTCAATTTTTTCAGGCACGCCGAAATTACCATAAGCTTCTGCGCCGATGAGCTGTTTAGATTTTTTATCAAACACCAGGCTCAGGTAAAAAGGTTGTGAACCTGGGAAAGGTCTGTGCCGGCTCTGGACTTCACAGCTTGAAACCACAGGTTCAAATCCTTCTTCCTCTGCCTGCTGAGGAGTAAGTCCAACCACACCGTAGCTGAACTTCCACAACCTGGTAACCGCAGGGTTGAGCAAGCCGGCAAATTTCCTCTCTCCCCCAGTGAGATTAATTCCCGCTACTTTTGCCTGAATAACCGCATTGGTGGCAAGCGGACCTAGTGCTGGCTTTTTGGTAAGAAAATGCGGAAATTGAATGCAATCACCAATGGCATAAACATCAGGATGAGATGTGCGCATATACTCATCAACCCATATACCGCCTAGCTCTCCAATTTTTATACCAGCAGACCTTGCCAGCTCAACATTAGGCTTAACTCCAATAGAAAAAATAACCGCATCTGCCTCTAGCACAGAGGAATCATCAAGATGAACATAGAGCTGGTGGTTTTCTTTTTCTATGCCCTGAACTACCCTTCCCAAAGCGAGCTTAACTCCGTGCTCTTCCAGCTCCTGCTGGGCTTTTCTGGCAATGCCATCTGTGCAGATTTTTCCCAAGCATCGCTCCAGCTTTTCAACCACTACCACCTCCAGCCCGCGGTCCCTACTCACCATCGCCATCTCAAGCCCAATAAAGCCAGCTCCCACAACCACTAGCTTTTTGGCATTGTTGAAAAGCTCATCAAGAGCAGTGATGTCTGGAGTGTCTTTAATGGTAAATACCCGCTCAAGGTCAGCTCCCGGAATAGGCGGACGAATGGGATTGGCACCAAGTGCATAGACCAGTTTTTTAAAACCAAATTTCTTCCCAGAAGAAGTGCGGACAAGATGCTTTTTTAAGTCAATTTCCTCAACACGGTCAACCACAAGGTCAATTCCCTGTGAGAAAAAGAATTTCTCATCAGATTTGAGAAAATCGTTTACTATGATGGTGCGATTTAAAGCATAGGGCATAGCGCAAGGAACAACGCTTCTTTTCTGCTCTCTGATTACTCCCACTTTGGCAGAAGGCGCTCTTTTTTTGATGGTTCGGGCAGAAGTTATACCGCCGGGACCTGCGCCGAGAACCAGAAAATCATAATCAGCCATTTTTTACCTCCTTTAAATAAAAACTACTCATTTAAGCTAGCAGGATGCTTAAAATTTCTTGATGAACTTCTTTTGGGGATATATGATTTAAGAGAGCCTTTAATCCAAAAATCTCTATATTCAAATATAACGATTTTAAAGAAATTGTCAAGTGCAAAATTAAAAGGAAATTTTTTCTCTGCCACCTTTATTGTTTTTTCTGGCTTTTTCCAACCAGCCTCATATCAACCCAATAAAGCCTTTTAGCTAAAAATTCTTCTTTGAAATTGCTTTTATAAGCCCTTGCTGTTGCTGGTTTAAATTCTGAAGAAGTGGTTTAAAAATTGAAGATAGCGGTTTTATTGATTGGTCATAAAAGATTGAAAGATATGGAAAATGATAGTGGTTGAATTTTGAACCAGCGGTTTTAAATTTGGAGCAAAAATTCAGCTTCAGCTAAAGCTTTCATCTTTGCTTAATTGGCTTAATTAAGGGATTTTAAAGGCAAAATTTATTCTTTTTGCCTCTCTTTTTTAAGAGGGATGGTGAAAAGCAGTTTAGCTACGGATTTTTCAGCAAATTATGAATATTCCACCAGCTCAATTTTGCTGATAGTGGTCTGTTTTTTCCATCCCCAGACCACGATTTGGAGCTGGTTTTTTCCTCTTAAATTAAGCAGGTCTGGTGGGAGGTAAAACACTTTTTGCGGACCCACCTCTGCCCAGTATCTTCCCACCAGCCAGCCATTAAGATAGATATTTGCTCTTCCTTGCGACGCTTTGATTTTTACTCCCCGAGGCGGGTTATCTGGAGAAGAATAAAGCTGGAAATCTACAAAGTATATGCCGAGAGCAGATTCTGATGAGAACTGATGCGGTAGCTTGATGGGCTTTGCGTCTTTAATCAAGTTGGAGAAATCCACTCGGGGAGTAATGCCTTTTTCTCCCGGTAAAAGCCCAGAGAGAGCTTGCCAGTTAAGTTTTTCTTTTTTAGTTCGGGCAAAGACCAATCCGCGGGGATTGTGCAGGTCTTCCATAAATCCTTTATTGTGTCCGAGACTTTCCACAAGAAGAATGACGGTGTTTTCTTCTTTAAGAAGTTTTTTGGGCAGGCGAACCTTGATGGTTTTGGCAAGGTCAGGACCTGTTCCCAAGCGGTTCTGGAAGTTGTCATAAGCCTTGATGAGCTTTCCATTAAGGTAAAGTGCCCAAAGGTGGCGGGCATCTATTTTTATCCATCTGGAGCGGGAGATTTTTGTTTTATACCAGACAAATCCGTAATGAGCGCCAATGCCGTCAATATCTGTTCTGCCTGTGATTTTTTTCCAGCCAAGCTTAGCTTGTTTTAATGGAAGGTCATAGGAGGAAAATTTTATGTTTTGCTGTATTGGATATAGCATTCGGCAAGAAATCCCGCTTCGAAAAGCGCTTATGGCTTCTTTTCGGTCAATGCTGGGATAGTGCTCCAGTTTTTTCCCGTTTTTATCCACCACCCAGATTTCCATAGCAGGATAGGGGATTTTGAATTCTCCCAGCTCTGTTCGGAGGCGTTGCTCTTTTCCGCTTAAATTGCGGATAAAAACAAAATACAGCCCTGAGGGGGAGCGACGGATTTTTAAAAATACCTCTCCGTGCCTTTTTCCCAGCTCATCATAGGGCTCGGAAAGCAATAAATCTTTTTCGTGCTCTCTGACGAACTGGCTGAAGCGCCGGCAGGGTCCTGCCCGCTCGCTGATTTTTCCGGCTTCAGTTATGGGAGCGCCATAGTCATAGGAAGTGTAATTATCTGGTGAGGATAAATATCCCCAGTTTGTTCCACCGCAGGCAACGAAGATGTTTATAATGCTCACTCCCTGGGCAAGACAGCTTTTTAGGGTCATATCCATTGCCAGTGGACCCAGCTTTTTGCGGATTTGTTTATATCCGTATCCGCCCCAGAGGTCATACCAACCGCCCTGAAGCTCAGCAACAAGAATCGGGCAGTTTATGCCCAGAGCATTATGGGCTTCTTCAAAAAGGTCTATGCGAGCAAAAGGATTATCTTTTTTCCAGTCCTCAGCGAAATTGGTAATAGGATATTCATCAATTCCCACAATATCCACATCAATATATCTTTTGGTGGCACCGCCAATATCATTATGGAACAAAGGAACTTTTACGCCCAGCTCCCTTGCCAGCTTATAAAGCTCTTGCATATAGCGATTTTTTTGCTTGTAAGAAGGCTTTTTAAATGCCTGCTTTTGCAATTTAATTTGAATGTCTTGGAAAAGCTCAGAGGATAAAAGTCTCATAAAGAAATCTTCTCCGAATTGCTTTTGAATAGCTGCTTGAAGCTGGGCAATAACCCCAGAAGGAGTGAAATGGAATCCGAACTCATTTTCAATCTGCAAAAGGATGAGATTTTTTGCCTGATTAATTCTGGGTATAATCTCCTGCCACCACTGCCTGACATAGCTCATATATTCAGAATCAAATTTGGGCTGTCCCGCTTGGCGACAGCGAAGGGCAAGCCTTCTTTTGGCGATGAGCCAGCCGGGAAAACCGCCACCATCCACCTCAGCGCAGATATAAGGACCTGGTCGGGCAATGAAGAACATTTCTGCATCATCAATCATTTTCATAAAAAGCCCCACATCACGGTTTCCGCTGAAATCGTATTCACCTTCTTTTGGGCTGTGGTATGCCCAGTAAAAATAGGTATCTATGGCGTTAAAGCCGGCCTGTTTGAGCTTTTCAATACGCATCTGCCACTGCTTGGGTGAAGGAAGCCGGAAGTAGTGAAGCGAGCCTGAAAAGATAAATCTTCGCCTGCCATCAATAATCAGGCTTTTTCGGTCAAAGCTTATTTTAAAAGGAGGCTTTTGTGCTCCAACTAAAGGAAGATTATATGGAGAATAAAAGCCAAAAGCAAAAAGCGGTTTGATTTTAATACCCAAAGTGCCCAAGCCGAGCAGAGATAAAAATTTTCTTCTATCCATAACCTGCTCCTTTTTGGTTTTAAAAATCTTTTAGCATAATTCCTTTGTCAAATAAAGAGTTGACAGTGATTTTCAAAACAAAGTATGCTTTAATTAAAAAGGGCTTATAATGGAAGAGGATAAGCTCGCTGAACAGATACCAAAAGAGCCTCGTCCTGATGAGCGCACTTGGGCAATGTTCTGCCATTTAAGCGCATTTGCTGGATTTTTTATTCCATTTGGCAATATTATTGGTCCTCTTATTATCTGGCTGGTCAAGCGTCCAGAATCTTTATTCGTTGATTTTCACGGAAAGGAATCGCTAAATTTTCAAATAAGCATAACTATTTATTCTATTGTGGCGAGCCTTTTGTGCTTTAGAGTGATTGGAATTCCCATTTTATTTGGTCTGATTATCTTTGAAGTGGTGATGATTATCATAGCCACTCTTCGTGCCAATAAGGGCGAGGAATACAGGTATCCTTTGACCATAAGATTTATCAAGTAGGTTTTTATTTATTTCGGTCAATTTTTTCAAGGCGCTGGGCGTGCCTTCCGCCTTCAAATTTGGTTTCAAGCCAGACCTCAACCAGCTCCTCTGCTAGCTCCTTGGCAATAACCCTTGCTCCTAGACAGAGAATATTTGCGTTGTTATGCGCCTTTGCCATTCTCGCTGTGTAATGGTCGTGAACGAGCGCAGCTCTCACGCCTTTGTAGCGGTTGGCAACAATGCTCATACCAATTCCGCTTCCGCAGATTAAAATTCCCAGCGGAACCTCTCCTTCAGAGACTGCTTTAGCAACTTTTTTTCCATAATCAGGATAGTCCACCCGCACCTTTCTCCGAACACCCATATCAATCACATTGTGCCCGCGCTTGAGCAGGAATTTTACCAGATGAAGTTTCATCTCTACGCCAGCATGGTCTGAGGCGATGGCAATATCAAGCTTTTCCATTGCTCTTCTCCTTTTTAAATTTTTAGCCACTGGGATTTGGCTTTTTTGTACCATTCTACGGTTCTTTTTATGCCTTCATCAAGCCCGATTTTGGGCTTCCAGCCAAGCAGACTTCGGATTTTTTCACTGGAAAAAACCAAATCCTTGCTTGCCACTCGAACCCGATAGCGGGTGAGAAGTGGCTCGCCAGAAAGAGGCAGGATTTTCCAGCAAAGCTCCATCAAGCCTGCACTCATCCAAGCAATGGGAAAAGGAACATTTAATTTGGGAAATGGTGCGTCAAGGGCTTTAGCAAACTTCTCCACCAACTCCCGCCAGCTAATTACTTCATCAGCAATGATGAAAACCTGATTTTTTGCCTCTGGAGAAAGTCCAGCTAAAATCATACCCTCGCAAAGGTTTTCAACATAGCTGACCGTGATTCTGCTTTTCCCTCCACCAACAAATCCGAATCTTCCCCGCTCTATCTCCTGCGCCATTCGGTAAAAGCTGGTGGTATCTCTGGGACCAAAAGGAAAAACCGCTGGTCGAGTGATAACATATTCCAGCCCAGTTTCTAGAGCAACTTTTTTGAGCTTATCTTCAGCTAAAATTTTGCTTATGCCATAGGCAAATTTTCCGCAGTCTCTGGGCAGGTTTTCATCTCCTTTGGTTATATTGCGGTAATGATGAACCGCAACCGAACTGGTAAATAAAACTCTCCTCACCCCTGCATCTGCGCCTGCTCGGGCAATGTTTTCTGTGCCTTGAGCGTTCACACGCATAAAATCCTGCCAGCGCCCCCAATCCCGAGCTATTCCTGCCAGATGAAAAATTACCTCTATCCCCTTAACTGCTTTATCTAAAGTTTCAGGCTTGCAAACATCGCCATAGACCTTTTCAACATCTATTCCATCAAGATACCATTCTGGCGAGCCGGGCAGAATGAGCGCACGGACATTATGTCCCTTTTCAATCAGCTTTTCGCAGAGATTTGAGCCAATAAATCCGTTTGCGCCTGTGACCAAAATTTTCATTTTAAAAATCCTCCAGAATGAATAATGCAGGAAAAATCTGTAAAGATGCCTATGAACCAGTGGAGAAGGAGCGGATAAAGAATGGAGCGGGTGCGAAGCGCAACCAGCCCAAAGATAATTCCAGCTATAATCGCAGAGATGGTCTCTGTCTCAGGCTTGCCAACAACAATTATTCCAGAGACAATATGAGCGGTCATACCCAGATGAATGATTGTGCTCAGCCCGGTTTCAAAAAGAATTGCCATCCAAGCGCCTACCCGTTCTCTGAGACCAAAAAGCACAAATCCACGAAAGAGAAATTCAAAGCCGATATAGTAAATCAAATAAATCAAAGTCCAAAGAGCGAACCAGCTCGGGCTTTTTTGGGCAAAAGAGGTGAGAGGATATTCACGGATAAACTCTGGGTTTTTGCCAGTAAGATAAAGCGGAACAATCATCACCAAAATGCCAATAAAGACAAATCCCAGCCCGAATTTATAATCTCCCAGCCTCAAGCCATAATCTTTTGGGTTTTCTTTAAGAACAAACCTGATAAGCAAAACAGGCACAAAGAACCAAAGAACAAACGCCCAGCCGTGTAGCCAAATAATTTTATAAAGGTCTGCGATTTCTTTTTCCCGCAGGCTCGGAAAATGAAGAAGAAAAAAGCTGAAATGACCCTGATATGCCCAGATGACCATCAGGAAAATTGAACCAAGCCCGATGATTGAAGTTTTTAAATCAATTTCTTTCAGGTATTTTTTAATCTCCTCCATTTTCAAGTGCGCCTAGTGCGAATTCAACTGCTTTTTGTTCTTCTGGGTCTAGTTTTTTCATTTTCTCTTTGAGCAGAGCCAAATCCAGTTGATAAGAATTTTCCTCAAAAGCCTTTTGAGAAAGCTCATTATAAAGAGGTGAATTAAAATACTGCTCAAGCGCTCGGTTAAGCGGATAGATTTGCTCCCCTGGCTTCCACTCTTCATACTTTTCAGTTTTAGAATTAAAAATAGCTCCAAGCTGATTTGCCCAGCTGATAATCGCCAGAGAATAATTTTTTAAATCACGCATAATAGCTTTGAGCCTTCCTTCCATTTCAGGATTAAAGAATTTCATCCAGCGGGAATAAAAAAGAGCGCCGTGAAGATGCTCGGGAATATCCAAAACCGCCTGCTTGTGTGATTCTGCTGCCAGCTCACCGATTAACGGCACCACCAGATTGAGAATACCCAGCCCTGGGTATTTTTGCTCAGGAAGAGGAGGGCGGGAAGGAGTGAACTTGGCATAAGGATTTTGGAGAAGGAGCCAGTCAATCCAGAGCATAGGGACTGTTTCTTGAGAGATAAGCTGAACAAGGCGTGCATTTACTTTGCTGATGCTTTCTTTTACTCGGAAAATTCCTTCCCGAAGCCGAAGCTCAACTAGGATTTTATCATATTTGGGCTCACCTGTATGAATTACGATTCTGTGTTCCATAAGTCCGTCGGTATGAACTCCCAAGATAAGCGGGTCAAACCCGCGGGAGCGGAGCTCGGGAAGAATTTTATGCCGTTCGAGTTTTGCCCGTATTTCTTCTTCAGTGTATCTGCCTAGAAAAAGTGGGGTAGGAATTTTGGCAAGCTCAAGCTCAAGCTCTTCAGGAGAGATGTCAAGGTTGATTTCTGGATAACGGTCATGGCTGATGAACTCCAGCCAGACCAGCTTTTGCGCCTTTTTCCTCAGCCTCTCAAGCATTCATTGCCATTATGGCAAATTGTTTTTATTTATTCAATTGCAGAGTAGGTCTAGGGTGATATCCTTTTATTGATGGAGCAAAAAATCATCTACACTATTGGGTATGAAAATGCTGAAATAAAGAAGTTTTTTGAAACACTCAAAAAGAACAATATCGCACAGCTTATTGATGTGAGGAAGAACGCTTTTTCTTGGCGTAAGGAATTTTCTAAAAAGGCGCTCAAAAGCCTCTGCCGAAAAAATGGCATTGATTATTATCATTTCCCGAGAATGGGCATATCACATCAATTGAGAAAAGAGATTCACGACCAGCCTGATTTTAAAAAATGGAGCAGATATTACCGAAGCGAGATACTTCCTCGCTACCAAGATGTGCTTGATGAGCTTATTGAATTGGTCAGAGAAAAGCCCAGCGCTTTATTATGTATGGAAGAAGATGCTAAAGAATGCCACAGAAGCTGGCTGGCAGAGGAAATTTCTGAGCGGACAGGAATGAAAATTGAGCATTTAAAAGTGGAGTCTGGCTAGCTGATAGCTTTTTAGCTTGATTTTTCTCTGCTGAAATTTAAAAAATTAAAAAATCCCGCCTTGCCCAGCTAGAACTTTGCCTCAAATTTAAATATCCTTTTGCTAAAGTTGATTTTTAGGCTGATAAGAACAGGATAAATTTACATTCCGCTTGCCCTTCTTTTTTCCAGTTGCTGGTCTAATTGCTCAAGGGCTTTATCTGCTTCTATTTTCAGCTCTTTTGCTCGCTCAGCCATAGCTTTTTTCATACTTTGAGCGACATTGTCAAAGCTTACCCGAGCAAGGGAATAAAGCGTTCCATCAGGAGCACGCCAGCGGTCAATAATCTGCACACCATAAAGGCTGATTTCTGTTATCTGCTTGGTGATGCTCTCTACAAACTGCTTCTCCTCAAGCTCGTCCATCCCTGCTGACTGGCTGATGCCAGCGCTTGTAAGGTAATCTTTGAAAAAGCTGGCAACATAATTGTCTATGGCTTTGGCAAGGTCGGCACGGGCACGGGCATCTGCGGTCTGGATTTGAAGCGCTTTGTTTTGAATTCCACTTACTGCTCCACAGCCATAAAAAGCATCTTTGCCGGCATCTTTAAAAGCTCCTGCGCATTTAGTCACCCATTCTGGCTCTTTTTTGGTGCCTGAAATGCTTGATTCATTGGTGAGCTTGGGCTTCTTTTTGGAACAACCAGCTAAAAGCAAAAGCAAAATGAATATAGTGGCTGTGCTGAGTATAATTTTTTTCATTGCCCCCTCCTTTGCTCTGGAATTTATTTCTTTTCTGCCTTAAAGATTATTACCGTGTTGTCATAAAGCCCAGCGATGACAGTACTTCCAAAAGAGTTTGTAGCCAATGATGATATATATCCGCCCAGACCTGCTATTTTTCTAAGCAGTCTTCCTGAATCGCCTGACCAGATATAAAGGATTTTTTCTCTTCCGCCTGCAAAAATCAGCTTGCCATCTTTGCTTACACAAAGGGCATAGATTTCTCCCAAGTCTCTACCAAGCTCACGGATTAGTTTTCCTTCAGGCAGTTTCCATAGCCTTACACTGCCATCAAAGCTGGCAGATACGAGCTTGCGGAAGTCTTCACCTAAAAAGCTAATCTCGCTTACCTTGTGATTATGGGCAACAAAAGATTTTACAAGACGCAAGGAATTCATATCCCAAAGGGATATAGCTCGGTCAGCTCCTGCGGTTGCCAGCCATCGGCTTTGCGGGCTTAGGTCAAGTGCATTTATCCAATCGCTATGAGCAGAAAACCTTTTTATCTCCTCAACCTTTTGGTTGAGCTTCCAGAAAGCCACCTCTCCCTGATTGCAGAGATGACGAAAATCCAAGCTCTGGCAGGAGCAGGTAATTAACTCATTCTTTCCGTTCCAGACAATATCAAATATCCAGTGATTATGTGCAGTAAAGCTTTTATAAACTTTGAAATTTTCAAGCTCATATATCACCACTGTCTGGCTTTTTCCGGCGCAGGCAAGAAAATTTCCATCTGGAGAAAAAGCCAGAGAATAAAAGGGAATGTTGTGAAAGGTAAGGGTAGTGATTTTTTCGCCTGTTTTTGCATTCCAGAGGATAAGTGCCCCTTTGGTATCAGCGCTGGCAATTAAATTTTTATTCTCATTATAAGCAACTGCGAAAACAGGTGCCTCGTGCCCTTTGAGGATAGATTTAGCTGTAAGGAGCTTGGCAATCTCTTGGGGAGGCATTCTTCGGTGGCAGGCAGAAAAAACAATTAAAAGGCTCAAAAACAAAAAACCTACCTGACCTACTTTTTTCATCATTTTCAACTCCTCCTTGCTGGCTTGATTCAAATTATACCACTATTTTTTAATAATAATCGGCTATATGATAATTTTTTAAAATATTTTAATTTACCACTTCTGCTTCAATTACCTCTTCGCTCTTTTTACTAAAGACCAGCCTTTCTGCTTCCGCATCCACAATAATGGTATCACCTTCTAGATATTTTCCCTCTAAAATCTCCCGGGCGAGCGGGTCAAGGAGATGTTTTTCAATAGCTCTTCTCAGTGGACGAGCGCCGAACTGCGGGTCGTATCCGACCTCAGCGAGGAATTCTTTAGCGCGGTCAGTGAGCTCGAGCTTAAGCTTTTTCTCATCTAGTCGTTTCTGCACGCGAGCCAGCTGGATATCAATAATTTTGAAGATATGCTCTTTGGTAAGTGAACGGAAGATGATGATATCGTCCACACGGTTTAGAAATTCAGGCTTGAAATACCTTCTCAGTTCCATCATCACCTGCTCACGCACTCGGTCAATATTGGCATCGGTTACCTGCTGGATGTATTCGGTGCCGATGTTTGAGGTCATAATGATGACCGTGTTTTTGAAATCAACGGTTCTTCCGTGCCCATCTGTAAGCCTTCCGTCATCAAGAATCTGCAAGAGGAGATTGAAGACATCGGGATGGGCTTTTTCAATCTCGTCAAAAAGCACCACAGAATATGGTCTTCTGCGGATAGCTTCGGTTAGGTATCCGCCTTCTTCATATCCGACATATCCGGGCGGGGCGCCAATGAGCCTTGAAACAGAGTGCTTTTCCATAAACTCGCTCATATCAATTCTGACCATATTCTGCTCATCATCAAAGAGGAACTCAGCCAATGCTCTTGCGGTCTCGGTCTTACCCACTCCAGTGGGACCGAGGAAGATAAATGAGCCAATAGGACGATTCGGGTCTGCCAGACCGCTTCTTGCCCTGCGGATAGCGTTGGCAACTGCCCGAAGCGCCTGATCCTGCCCGACCACCCGCTGAGCCATTCTCTCTTCCATCTTAAGGAGCTTTTCTTTTTCGCTCTCCAGCATTTTGGAAACAGGAATTCCAGTCCAGCGGGAGACAATTTCAGCAATATCTTCAGGCTCAACTTCTTCTTTGAGCATTTTTCCGTCTTTTTGAATTTCTGCTAGCCGTTTTTGCGCCTCGTTAAGTTTTTTCTCCAGCTCTGGGATTTTGCCAAAGCGAATTTCAGCAACTTTATCCAGATTGCCTTCTCGCTCCGCCTGAGCTTCTTCAATATGGAGCTGGTCAATTTCTTCTTTAAGCCTGCGGATTAGCTGAATGGTTTCTTTTTCTTTTTGCCATTTGGCTTTGAGCTGGTCAGATTTTTCTCTGAGCTCGGCGATTTCTTTTTCTATGCTTTCAAGTCGTTCTCTGCTTGCTGGGTCTTTTTCTTTGCGAAGAGCCTCACGCTCAACTTCTAGCTGGATTATTTTTCTTTCCAGCTCGTCAATTTCTTCAGGCATACTGTCAATTTCAATGCGGAGCTTGCTTGCTGCCTCGTCAATCAGGTCAATGGCTTTATCAGGAAGGAATCGGTCAGTGATATAGCGATGAGAGAGCACAGCAGCAGTCACCAGCGCAGAATCCTGTATTCTTACCCCGTGATGAATTTCATATTTTTCTTTCAGCCCGCGAAGAATGGATATGGTTTCTTCAACTGTTGGCTCCGAGACATAAACCGGCTGGAACCTTCGCTCAAGAGCTGGGTCTTTTTCTATGTGCTTGCGGTATTCATCAAGCGTAGTTGCGCCGATACAGCGAAGCTCTCCTCGTGCCAGCGCGGGCTTGAGCATATTAGAAGCATCAATTGCTCCTTCAGCTGCACCTGCGCCGACAATGGTATGAAGCTCATCAATAAAAAGGATAATTTCACCCTCTGCCTCAGTAATCTCCCTTAAAACCGCTTTCAGACGGTCTTCAAACTCTCCCCGATACTTGGTGCCTGCAACCAGTGCGCCCATATCCAGCTGGACGATGCGCTTGTTTTTCAAGCCCTCAGGAACATCTCCAGAGGCAATTCTTTGCGCCAAGCCCTCAACAATGGCGGTTTTACCTACTCCTGGCTCACCAATTAAAACCGGGTTGTTTTTGGTTCTGCGGGAAAGAACCTGCATAACCCTGCGAATTTCCTCATCTCTACCAATTACAGGGTCAAGCTTGCCTTTGCGGGCAAGCTCAGTTAGGTCTTTACCGTATTGCTTTAAAGCCTGATACTTCTGCTCAGGGTTGGGGTCGGTGATTCTTTGCGAGCCACGAATTTCTCGCAGGGCTTGCAGGATTTTGTCCCGGCTAACACCCTGCTCACGAAAGATTCTGCCCGCATCTCCAGTATCATCGCAGATGGCGAGAAGGATATGCTCCGCGCTTACATATTGGTCTTGCATCCGCTCTGCTTCTGTTTGCGCCTGCTCAAGTAGCTGATTGAGGCGAGGGGTGATATACATCTGGTCAGAGCTAATACCACGCACTTTAGGGATTTTCTCCAGCGCCTGCTCCAGCTCACGCTCAAGCGCATCAGGACGAGCTCCCAGCTTCTCTAAGATGCTGGGCGCAATTCCTCCTTCTTGGCGGAGCATTGCCAAGAGGAGATGCTCAACATCTATCTGCTGATGCTCACGCTCCAGCGCCAGCTTATGCGCGCTCTGGAGCGCTTCTTGGCTCATTACCGTGAATTTATCCAGCCGAATCATTATTTTTCCTCCTTCAAAAATCTGCCTGTTTTCAATTTAATCATCAGCAGAGTATTTTCAAGGTTAAGATATCGGATTAATTGTAAATTTTTAGAGCTGAATCTTTAAACAAAACAGAAAAAGAAATTTAAACCACATTTAGCTTGATTTTGAGCGCAGGTTTGGGATAATTTTTGCCAAAGTTATGCAGAAGATTAAATTATCTATGAGCAGTTGGTCGTATCATCCTCTTTTTGTTTGTGGAGAATTATCTCAAATTGAATGGATAAAGCTCTGCAAAAAGCTGGGTTTAGATGGGGTAGAGCTACTTGACATTCATTTTCCCAGCCTCAAGCCCGGTTATTTAAACGAGCTTCGCGGTCTGCTTGCTGAGCTTGGTCTTGAAGTTGCCTGCTGTTCGGTAAGCAATGACTTTGGCAAAGCCAGCAAAAAAGAGCGTGAGGAAAGCGAAAAACTGGTGGAGCGCTGGATTGAGCTCGCCAGGTTTTTTGAGACCAAAATTTTAAGAATATTTGCCGGCTGGCCTGGCGAGCAAAACCCAGAGAAATATCCTTCTGAAAAAGCTAGGCTTTGGCAGGAGATGATTCAAAGAATCAAGCGCCTTGCGCAAAAGGCAGAGCGAGCTGGGGTGGTGCTTGCTCTAGAAAACCATAACCATCTCGGCTTTACCCGAAGCGCAGATGACCTACTTAAAATTTTAAAAGAGGTGAATTCTCCTAATTTAAAAGTTTGCCTAGATACAGGCGATTACCTTGTTGATACAGCTGAAATCAACGGCTTTTCTGCTTTTGAGCGCATTCTTCCCTATGCCCATATTATTCACGCCAAATTTTATCAGGCAGATGAGCAAAAAGGAGATTTAAAGCAGGACTGGGATAAAATTTTTGCCCTGATTTTGGAGAAGGGCTATAATGGTTATCTGTCCATTGAGTATGAAGGAGAAAATCCGCAAAGAGATGTGGAGTTGGCAGTAAGGTTTTTACAAAACAAAATTCTTTCTGAGAAACAGGAGGGGCAAGATGGCTGAGAATAAGGTTATTCTCATTCTGGTAGCCCATGCAGATGATACGGAGTTTTTAGCTGGTGGAACTATTGCCAAATTTGCCAGTCAGGGATGGGAGATTTATGAGGTAATCACCACAGATAATCAGAGAGGAAGTTATGAGCTGGATAGTGAGACCTTAATTAAGCAGAGTGAAGAAGAGGCAAAAAAGGCAGCGGAAATTTTGGGGAAAAAGGATGTTATCTTTTTGCGGTATCCTGATGGTATGTTGAGTGATTATCCTTTGAATGAGCTTCGGGAGAAGTTTATCAGGCTTATTCGCAAATATAAGCCCAAAATTGTTTTTACCTTTGACCCTTGGGCGCCTTTTGAGCCTCATCCTGACCATCGTATGGTAGCAATGGCAGCGGTGGAGGCAGTGAGCTTTGCGCAGAATCCTAAGTTTTATCCTGAGCATCTGGAGCAGGGGCTTGAGACGCATCAGGTCGCAGAGTGCTATTATTTTGCCAAAGCGCCTGTTTATACTGATACAATTATTGATATAACAGACTTTATTGATAAAAAAATAGAAGCTCTCTGCGCTCACGACAGCCAGATGAAGCTCACCATTGATGAGATGAAATTAGCCTTAGAAGCAACAGGCATAGCTCCCAATCTTGCTAAATCGCTTGACCGCAACAATTACCGAGGCGTAATTGACCTGATGGTAAAAATGTATGCAGAGCAGGTAGGGAAAAAGGCTGGCTATAAATATGGCGAGGAATTCCGCTATGAAATAGCTGGCGGAGAGATTGTCAAGGCAATTAAAGAAATGGGATTTGAGTAATTAAACTTTCAACCAAAAGGAGAGCGAGATGAAAAGGCTCTTTTCAGGCGCATTAATTTTGGGGGTTTTACTTTTTTCCTTACAGGCTCTAGCAGATGAGCCTAAAATCGCCCCTCCACCTAAGAACAAAGAGGAAATAATCCAGCGAATGAAAGTCACCTATAATCAGCACATTCTTCCTCAAGACGCCAGCCCTTTGGTTTTAGAGCATCTTTTGGAAATTGGTGAAGTGATTATTTTTTATGATAATCCGCCAGTTGTGGACTGGATGAGTGCGGCGGGAATTTTAATCAATGCGCCAATTGAAATTGTTTTTGAAACCATAACTGATTTTGACCATTATTCTGAATTTGTTCCAATGACCGAAAAAGCAGTTGCCCATAAAATTTATGACAATTTTTATCAGGTGGACTATCAGCTTAATGTCCGTTTGGCAATAATAAGCTATAAGATGAACTATGGAGTTTATCATTATCATCGTCCGCCCTATCGCTCAGATTGGTGCTATGCTTGGGGAGATTTTGAGAACAATATGTGCATTGGCTTTTATGAGTTAATCCCCACTGCTGATGGCAAAAGAACAATGGCGTTTTATTCGGTATATTCTCAGCCAAGAAGCAGGCTTTTGCGCTACATTTACTCCAAAAACCCTGTGCTTGAAAAGTTAATAAATGTCAGCACTGCAACCCTTGTCATTCGGGCAATAAAACAAGAGGCAGAAAAAAGATACAAAGAGCAAGGCGGTAAGATTACTCACCAGAGCAAGCCCAAGCCCATTTTTCAGGTTCTTGAGGAAGACCCAGAGAGTATGAAGAAGATTTTGGCGCAGGGAAAACTTTTGCTTTTAGAAGATACCTCTCCTGTTTATGTAACAGCAGGAAGCCTAGTAAAAGCTGATTTGAAGGAAAGCTGGAAGGTGATATCTAATTTCCCGCGCTATCCTGAATTTATCCCCGGTGTTAAAAGTGTTGATTGCTTAGGTTGGGGAGAGAAAGGTCCAAAATATCATTGGGAAATTGATATGGATTTAGGAATTTTTCATTACAAATATGGTTATGATGCAGAGTATGAGATAAAAGCGCCATATCTTGCCCGCTGGTCCATTCCCATAAAAGATAAGCCATCTGCGCAGGGCTTTTGGAAATTGATTCCTGTTGATTCTCAGACCTTGATTTTTAACGGCTCTACTGCTGACCTTCGCTCAATGGGATGGCTTCTCAGAGCAATGCTTAAAATAGAGCCGACTTTTGAGCATGCCCTTTTAACCTCTCAATCACTCGTCAATATCAGCTACATTACCGATGAGATAGAGAAAAAAGCTCGCCCCGAAAAGTGAGGAAAACCTCGCCAGAGATTTTTTTGGTCGCTAATGAAATCTGGGAGAGAGGCTATTGCACGCTTCCTTTTGGAATAATGTATGTGGGAAAGGCGCTTACCAACGCCGGATTTAAAGTAAGAATTTTTCATCTCCATAGTGGTGAAGAAAAACAGTTTTATAAGGAAGTGGAGCGCTCCCAGCCACTTTTTGTCGGATTCAGCACCATCATTGGCAACGCTTTAAAAAGAGATATTGAAATGAGCAAGGCTTTGAAGAAAATGGGGCAGACCATTGTCTGGGGTGGTGTATTTGCCAGTATGGTTCCTGAACAGGTGCTGGCTCAGGATTATGTGGATTATGTAGTGATAGGAGAGGGTGAAGAAATCACGCCCCAGCTGGCAGAAGCTATTTTAGAAAAGGAGCCACCCAGCTCCATTCCTGATGTGGGCTGGAAAGATAAGGGCGAGATAAAAATCAACCCTCCCGGAAGATGGAGCAATAATCTTGACCAATATGAGCCTGGCTGGGAATTAATTGACCTTAAAAAATACCTTCGCAAATTTCCCGGACGAGAAGAATATTACTGGCAAATTTCCTGCTTCAGGGGCTGTCCGCATAAATGCAGTTTTTGTTATAACTGGATAGATTCCCGAAGAAGAGTCTGGAGAGCCAATTCCCTTGAGTGGTGTAAGGAACAGCTCAAATACCTTGAAAAGCGTCTTCCGGTAAAAATCAAGATTTTGAGCTTTCCTGGAGATAATTCTTTTGGAAATAAAGACCACGCTTGGGAGATAATCTATGGCTTGGAAAAAGCCTGGGCAGGAATGGGTCGGCTGGAGATAGTGGATGAGGATTTTGTCAAAAAGGCAAAAGAAACTCAAGCTGTGTATCTTGGTTTTGGCTTGGAGTCAGCTTCTGAAAAAATGCTTAAAATTTACCAAAAAGAACTCACCCCGCAAAAGGCAATGACTTCTATTAGTCTTCTTTCAAAGCTTTCCTGCCTTGTTGATGTCGGTATGATGTTTTTTGGTCCGGGCGAGGAGCAGGCTGACCGAAGAGAAAGCATTTTGTTTATGGAAAAAGCCTTAAAAGAAAATCCAAAGGTTTATTTTGCCTTTAATACCTTCTGGGCTTTTCCCAAAACCCCGCTCTGGAAAAAATGCCTTGAGCTCGGATATCATCCGCCTCAAACCCCTGAGGAGTGGAGCGAGCGATTTATGAGCTTTTTAGAAGTTTATGGATGGAACAGAAAAAAATGGCTCCGAGCAAATTTCTTGCTCAACGCCTTTTTCGGCATCCCGCCAAGATTGGCTGAGCAAATTCCCGGCTGGCTACGAAAGATTCTTTACCAAAGGCTTTGGAAGTTTGAATTTAATTTTCCTTTAGAAGATTTAATTCGTCTGTCAATAAAAGCTTGGAGAGCTTTTAGATAAAAATTAGCTCTCTTCTTTTAAAAGCCTGCTGGCAAAAATAGGATATACTAGACCGCTGATAATCGCTAGAAGAATAAGGGCAGAATGTTGGCTTCGCTCCAAAAGACCGAGCTGAAAACCTATCTCTGCTATGGCAACCATCAAGGTAAGAGGAGCAGAAAGCAAAAAGCCCAGCCCCAGCGCCTCTTTTAAAGAGAATCCACGAAGCCGAACCAATAAGCTGGGAAAGAGCTTAATGAAAAGAGCAAGCAGGAGTATGCTTAAAAACAAAAACGGGCTCGCTTCCAAAAATGCGCTTTTCGGGTCAAATCCTGAGCCAACAACAATAAAGAAGAAGGGAATGAAAAATCCCTGCGCAATGGAATTAAGCTTGCCCATAATCTCCTCCCGCTCACGAAAGACAAAAGAAAATAGCGCTCCTGCAATAAAAGCACCCAGTATCATTTCAACCCCCAGCCAGGTGCTGGTGGCAAGGAAGACAAACAATAAGGCAAAGCTAAGCCTAACCCCGAGCTCAAGCGGGTCTTCTGCTCCTAAAAGCCTCTGGAATTTTTCAGGAAACCACCAGATTAAAAATCGCAAAAGCCGAATTAAGACATAGGCAATAAAGAATATTCCCGCAAGTTGCGCCAGCTCAAGAACAAACTTTAAGCTGGCACCAAAGCGTGAAAAAAGCTCAATTAGGGTGAGAATAATTATGCTTGCTAGCTCGCCAATAAATCCGATAGAAAGAAAAATCTGCCCCTTTCGGCTTGCCAGCAAATTATGCTCCTTTAAAAAAGCAACCCCCAGACCAATAGAGATACAGCCCAGCCCCAAAACAAAGCTGGCTCGCCAGCCGGTAAAATACCAGAGTAAAAATCCTAAAAGCCCTATCCATAAATTTACCAAAAATGAAAGGCTGAGCGCTCCACCCGGCTTGGGCTTGAGCTTGTTAAAATCTATCTCCAAGCCTGCCATAAACATCAAAATGGCAAATCCGAGCTGAGATAAAAATTTGATAAAATCATCTTCTCCAATCCAGCCGAGAAAATGCCTGCCCAAAATCATTCCGTAAATCATCTCAGCCACTGCATTAGGAAAGCGAATCCGCCGGGCAATGAGCGGTAAAAAGAACGCACCCACAACAATTAAAAATAGGCTTAAAGTGTTTTCTGGTCTCATTCTTCCTCTCGTGAAAAAGGAAGGAGCATAGTTGAGCAGGGGCTACGGCTTATGAGTTCTACAGCAATGTCTATTCTTGGCAGAAGCGGTTTTTTGCGACGATGACCAATAATCATTAGCTGAAAATCTTTGCTCATTCGCTCTATCTCCCGAATAGGATTGCCCTCACGATGATGTGCGGTTAAAGGAAGGCGATACAGTCCGCAAAGCTCCTCAACCTGATGGAGCACTCGCTTTTCTTCTTCCAGCCTCTCTTTGCCAATGGAAAAGCTTGGTTCAGTCACAGTGAGCACTTCTAGCCGGGCAGTAAATTGCCTTGCCAGGTCTATAGCAAGCTCTGCTATTCTTTTAGGACTGGAACGACTGGTCACAGGAAGAAGAATCCGATTATAAGGGAGAGTGCCTTTACTTACCAGAATAGGCAGATTTATTTGATTAATGAGGTCAAGCAGAAAATTGCTAAGTAGGTTTATTCTTCTTATCCAGCCAAGTTTGACTTCTGGCACCACTACCAGCCCAACATCCTGTGCCTTGAGCATTTTTAATCCTTCTTTTATTTCAAACTCCTCAATCCAAGCAGGATAACAGCGAAGATAGCTTTCCGAGCAGATTTTCTCAGCAAGCTTTTGGTCTTGATGAGCTCGCTCTGGTCGGGAGAAAATTAATAGGGATTTCGCTTTGGTGTTTTGAGCAAAATAATTTGCTTCTTTTAAGAGCACACTAACCTTTTCTTCATTAAGCCAAGGAAGTAAAGCAATTTTGGAGCCGAATTGAAGCGGGAATTCAGGCTCGCCCATTCGGAAAAATTCTGCTATTCCGCTGAGAATGCGAGGGTTTCCCACCAAAAGCACTTTATCTCCAGCACGCAATCTCAGCTCAGGCTGAGGAAGCAAAACCCCGCCTTCACGATAAACCGCACAAATCTGCCAAGAACGGGCACGAAAAAAGCTAACTGTTTTTCCCACTGCTGGAGAGCTCGGCAGAATAGGCACTTCTATAAGCTCTCCTTCTCCTAATCCAATATTTACCGCTACCCGATGGTCTCGGAGAATTAAATTTTCAAGAATTCCTGCCAGCGCCTTTGCCCTTCCAACCACCTCAATCCCAGCCTTTTGATACTCAGAAAATCTTTCAGCTGTAATTGCCAGCGAAACTCTTCGCTCCACCCCAAAATGCTCCTTTACCACTCGCAGAACTTCTAGGTTGATTTCATCTCGGGCACAGAGCGCAACTACTATATCATTGGCTTTCAGTCCAACTTTTTCCCAAGTAATCCTGCTCGTGCCGTCACCAAGATAATAACCTATTTCTTCACCAAGCTGGCTTTTGAGCCGAGAGAGCTTTTCCTCATTTAAATCAATGGCTACCAATTGAACCAGTCCTTGCAGTCTAAAGATAAGCTCTCTTGCTGTCTGCCCCACACCGACCACAAAAACTTTAGGAAGCTCTTCGCCTGCCTGCTGTGCCATCATCAACCTAGACTACCTTTTAATCAAAAAATTGGCAAACCGAAAAACAAATTTTAAAAATGTATTTAACCCAGCTCAGACTTTTAGTTTAGAGATTTAAAGTTATAATAAACAGGAAAATGTTAAAGAGGCTACTGGTAAGTTTAATCGGAGTTTTTGCTTTTTTCTTTTGCCCTTCGCTTTTGGCTTATATAGGTCCGGGAGCAGGATTTGCTATTCTCGGCTCGTTTATGGTTTTTTTCTTTGCCTTCCTTTCTGCCCTTGTTGCTGTGCTTTTATTTCCCATTCGGAGCCTGATTCGCTTTATCCAGATAAAAAGGCAGGGAAACAAGCCTTATGTTAAAAGAGTGATTGTGCTCGGTCTTGATGGTCTTGACCCAAAGCTGTGCGAGAAATTTATGGCAGAAGACAAGATGCCCAATTTCAAAAGGCTTTCTGAGCAGGGCAGTTTCCGCCGGCTAAAAACCACCCTTCCGGCAATGAGTCCGGTTGCCTGGTCAAGCTTTGCTACCGGGGTAAATCCAGCCAAGCATAACATTTTTGACTTTCTTGCTCCAGATAGAAAAACCTATCTTCCTGTTTTAAGTTCAACCAAAATCCGAGAGCCAGAAAAAACATTAAAACTTGGCAAATACCGCATTCCGCTTAAAAAGCCAGAAATTCAGCTCCTCAGAAGAAGCCAGCCTTTCTGGAAGATTCTCGGCGACCACTGGATTTTCAGCCAAATTATCCGTGTGCCCATAACCTTTCCACCTGAAAAGTTTTACGGCGCCCAGCTCAGTGCTATGTGCGTTCCTGACCTTCGTGGTTCGCAGGGGAGCTACACTTACTGGCGGGAAGGAGCCAGCAAAGAAAAGCGCACAGGCGGAATGGAGCTTGAGCTGGAAAAAACAGATTCTGGGTGGCGTTCTTATATTCCAGGTCCGGAAAATACCTTAAGCGCAGAAAAAGAAGAGCTGAAAATAGATTTTGAGCTGAGAAAAATCTCTGATGAGGAGTTTATTCTTATCTTGCCAGACCAGAAAATCCCTCTTCGTGCTCGTCAGTATTCAGATTGGGTTAAGCTCAGCTTTCGGGCAATGCCTGGAATTAAGGTTTATGGAAGAGTAAAATTTATGCTTTTAAAGGGTGCTCCTAGCCCTGAGCTTTATATGACTCCCATTAATCTTGACCCGGAAAATCCGGCAATGCCCATCTCTCATCCTCGCTTTTACTCAATGTATTTGGCAAAGCTTTTTGGCACTTATTCCACGCTCGGTCTTGCTGAGGACACTTGGGCGCTTAATGAAGGAGTAATTGATGGAGAGGCTTTTTTAAAGCAAACTTGGGATTATTATGCGGAACGAGAAAAAATCTTCTTCCACGCCTTATCTAGGACTCGCCGAGGAGTTTTAGCTATTGTCTTTGACCACACCGACCGCATCCAGCACACCTTTTTCCGCTGTTTAGACCCAAAGCATCCGCTTTATGAAACCGAAGAGGCTAAAAAATATCGTGATGCCATTGAGCAGGTTTATGTTCGCGCTGATGAGCTTCTTGGAAAAGTGCTTTCCAAGCTGGACAAAAACGATGTTATTTTTGTGATGAGCGACCACGGCTTTAAAAGCTTTCGCCGAGGAATTAATCTCAACTCTTGGCTTTGGAAAGAGGGGTATTTGGTCTGCACCAAGCCCGAGGGAAGCGACGAGATGTTCAAAGATGTTGATTGGAGCAAAACCAGAGCCTATGCGCTTGGCTTGAGCGGAATTTATCTTAATCTGAAAGGAAGGGAAGTGCAGGGGATAGTTGAGCCAGGAGAAGAGGCAAAGAAGCTCCGCAAGGAAATCTGCGAGAAGCTCACAGGACTTAAAGACCCAGACACAGGAGAGATTGCCATTAAAAAAGCTTATGATGCTTGGGAACATCTCTCAGGACCTTATCTTGAGAATTGCCCAGACATTATTATCGGCTACAACGAAGGCTATCGTATGGATTGGGAAGGAACTTTGGGAGTGGTTAATGACCAAATCTTTTCAGACAATCTTAAAAGCTGGAGCGGTGACCATTGCATTGACCCTGAACTGGTTCCTGGAATTTTGTTTACTAATTTAAAGCTAAACAAAAATGATTGCTGGATTGGCGACATTGCTCCCACAATTTTACGGCTTTTTGACCTGCGCCCACCAGCATATATGGACGGAAAACCGCTTTTAAGCGATGAAGAGCTTGAGGAGCTGAGAAGAAGAAAATGAGACCAAAGAAAATATTTGCCATTTTACTTGCTCTTTTGCTCGGACTTTTTTCCATACCAAGCAAAGCAGAGCCAGCTAAAAATAAAAAAGTAATCGTGCTCGGTATTGATGGTATGGACCCAGACCTACTGCAAAAATTTATTCAGCAGGGATTAATGCCCAATTTTCAGCGCCTGATAAGCTCAGGCGATTTTAAAAAAATGCAAACAACCATTCCTGCCCAAAGCCCGGTTGCTTGGGCTAGCTTTATCACCAGCACTAATCCGGGAAGAACAGGAATTTTTGACTTCATTCACCGCATTCCCCAGACCTTTGAGCTATATCTTTCCACCTCAAGAACCATTGAACCAGAGGGTGGGAAAATCCGACTGGGAAGTTGGGTTTTTTCTTTTAAGTC
>CAZQJX010000023.1:0-25005 GCA_964592965.1 uncultured bacterium | reverse complement strand
TTCTTGCCAGCTTGTATGAATCTCTGGTTCATCCCTTTACAATAATGAGCGCCATTCCTTTTGCTTTTACCGGAGCTCTTCTTGCTCTATGGATAACTCACACTCCGCTTGATACCTCAGCTTATATCGGAATGATTATGTTGGTTGGAATTGTAGCAACTAATTCCATTGTGCTGATTGACTTTGTCCTTGAATACCATAGACAAGGAATGCCGAGAAGGGAGGCAGTGATTGAAGCCGGCAGAGTAAGGCTTCGTCCGATTTTGATGACTGCACTGACTACAATGCTCGGTGTATTTCCTATTGCTCTTGCTCTTGAAGAAGGTATGGAAATGCAACAACCTCTTGGAATTGCAGTTTTTGGCGGACTATTTAGCTCAACCGCGCTTACCCTATTAATTGTACCTGCTATTTATACAATAATTGATGACATTGCTGAGGACCTGAAAGAGCTGGCTAAAAGAATTTTCAGAAGGGAGAAAAAACCTGTGACCACGTCTTAGGTTTTTATCGGGCAAAAGGAGAAAAAAATAATAAAAATAGACTGTTAAACAAAAACCTAAGCAGAGAGATTTATTTGATATACCCAAGTGCTTTAAGTTCACGAATGGTTTTTTGGTCAAGCTCCACCTGTTTGTAGGTGCCTGTTTTTTGACCTTCATATAAAATTTCATACATTTTTTCAAGTAGCTGGCGAGCAGTAGTATTAGATGGCGTGTATATGTTTATTTTTTCTTTGGAGTCGGTTTTGAGGTCATAGAACTCAATATATTTTCTGCCATCAATAGCTCCTTGAAGGATTTTTTTTAAGGTAAAAACTTCTCGCTCCTGAACCAGCGCCCGAAAGATAACTTTGTATCGGTCGGTTCTTATGCTTCTTGGCACAATTCCCCGATATGTTTCTGAATAGACAAAGAGGTCTTTTTTCCTATTTTTATCAAAGATATTTTGACCAAATAGTTTTAAATCAGAGCAGTCAATTTTGGCAAAATAGCAAACAGTAGGAAAGATGTCCACAGTTTGAACCATATCATCCCATATTTGATTGGGTTGAATAACACCTTCAAAGAACATATAAAGTGGGATATGGAGCTGTTCTTCATAAAGAGTGTATCCGTGTCCAAATCCACCGTGTTCATAAAATTCCTCTCCGTGGTCAGCAATGATGATGAGAAGCGTGTTTTTTAAAAAGCCCTCATTTTCTAGCTGGGATATAAATCTTTTAAAGCAATCATCCCAATAGTTTATCTGGGCATCATAAAGAGCAATGGTATAATAGATAGATTTTTTATCAGGTGGCTCTTTCCAACGCCAAGGACCATTAAATTGATAAATTTTAACCATTTTAACCATCTCATTTATATAAAGAGTGGTGTATTCTCGGGGTGGATTATACGGCTCATGAACATCCATATAATGCACATACAAAGAATGCTCTATTTTTAGGCTGGCGCCTTAGCCATCGTAGAACTGTATTATTAAGCACCTCTGCTCTTGTGCTTGAATCTAAATATTGATAAGTATCAAAACCTTGGTCAAAACCAAAAAAGGGGCGAAGATGAGGATTGGTAACAAATGCTCCTGTTATGTATCCTGCTTTTTTCAATACCTCTGGCAGGGTGATTAAATCCTCTGACAATACATCAGACATTATCCGATTTTTATTTTCCAAACTGGGATGTCCTGCCCGCCTTACTTTATGAAAAGGTGGTAAAAGCCCAGTAAAAAGCGAAGTAGTAGCAACCTTGGTATGACTGGATTGAGAATATGCACGGGCAAATCTTATGCCTCTTTTACCAAATTCAGAAAGAAAAGGGTCTGTAAGCCGATAATAGCCGTAATCAGCAAGGTGGTCGGCACGAAGTGTATCTATAAGGAGAATCATTATATTTGGTCGGTTAGAGGATTGCTTGGTGCAGGAAAAACCAGAAAGTGCGATTAACCCTGCTAAGAAATATGTTTTCCAATTTTTCACAAAATTTATTTTCATTCAACGAAAGTAAAAAGTCAAATTTTTAAAAAGTTCTAATTCTTTTTACTGCTTCTTTCCAGCCTTGATAAAGCTTATCTCTTTGCTCCTCGCTCATTTTTGGTTCAAAGCGAGTTTGTGTTTTTCGCAAAGATTTAATTGCATCAGCATTCCAAAGTCCCACTCCTATTCCTGCAAGGTATCCTGCTCCTAAAACAGTTGTTTCTACCTGCTCAGGTCTATCAACAGGGATTCCTAAGATGTCTGCTTGGAACTGCATAAGGAAATTATTTTTACTAGCTCCGCCATCTACCCGAAGCTCGTTAATTTTTATCTTTAGCTCTTCAAGGTCTTGTTCCATTGCTAAAACTAAGTCTCGTGTTTGATAGGCAATACTTTCAAGTGCAGAACGCACAATATGCTCCTTCCCTGCTCCCCGAGTAAGACCGAGAATAGCTCCCCTTGCATTCATATCCCAGTAAGGGGCGCCCAAGCCAACAAAAGCTGGCACAAAGTAAACACCAGCATTATCTTTGACTTTTTGAGCAAGCTCTTCACTTTCACCTGCACTTTTAATAATCCTGAGCTGGTCACGAAGCCACTGTATTACTGCACCAGTTATAAAAATTGAGCCTTCCAGAGCATAGGCTGGCTTGCCTTCTTTGGAACAGGCTAATGTTGTGAGCAAACCAGAGCTGGAGCGAATGGATTTATCACCAAGATATACCAGCAAAAACGAGCCAGTGCCATAAGTGTTCTTCGCCAGCCCTTCTTCAAAGCATACTTGACCAAAAAGAGCAGATTGCTGGTCTCCTGCCACTCCAGCAATAGGTATGCCTTTTGATAGTTCATTAATATCAGTATGAGCAAAAATTCCTGCGCTGGGCATAACCTCAGGAAGCAGTGAGTGCGGGATATTAAGAATTTCAAGAATTTCATCATCCCAGCGCTTTTCATCAATATTAAAAAGCATAGTTCTGCTGGCATTAGTATAATCAGTAAGATGAGCCTTTCCACCAGAAAGTTTATAAATAAGCCAGCTATCTATGGTTCCAAAAGCGAGTTCTCCTTTTTGGGCTTTATCTCTTAATCCGTCAACATTATCTAAAAGCCACTTGAGCTTGGTGGCAGAGAAATAAGCATCAATAACCAAGCCAGTTTTTTTACGGAATAGCTCTTCCATTCCCTGCTTTTTCAGCTCCTCACAAATACCAGCGCTTCTTCGGCATTGCCAGACAATAGCATTATGAACAGGCTTGCCTGTTTTTCTATCCCATAGAACTGTTGTTTCTCGCTGATTGGTAATGCCAATTCCTGCGATTTCTGTTTGAGAAATTTTCGCTCTCTCAATTGCTCCTTTAATCACCTTGAGAGTTACCTGCCAAATTTCCTCAGGATTGTGCTCCACCCAGCCAGGCTGAGGGAAAATTTGTGTGAATTCTGAATAGTCTTGGGAAATGATTTTCCCCTGCTCGTCAATAATAAAAGCTCTACTTCCGGTCGTGCCTTGGTCAATGGAAAGAATGTAATTTTTTGCCATTTTTTACTCCTTTAAGGTTTTTAAAATATAATCTCCAGTTCAATGGGCTTTCCTTTCCATTGACTCAAATCAAGTTCTAAAGCTGGTGAGTTATAATGAATAAATTTTGAGCTGAGCGGTTTGCCATTAATTAGAATCTTTCTAGGCTCTCGCTCGCTATAAGCCAAAAACCTTCCTCCCTCATAAAGCTTGATTTTCACCTGCTTTTCTTTTATCTGCTCTTTAAGAATAGCTTTTGGTGAGATGTATTTATCTATAAGTCCGATGCTGGCAAATCCATTTTTTATAGGTGAGAAAATCCATAGCTTGGTTTGATAGGGTTTAAGCTTAAAACTATGTGCTTCGTCTTTTTTCATTTTTTCCAGCTTATGACTGAAATATTCATAAACAGCAAATTGCTCGCCTAAAAGACCATCAACATCTTTAGGTGAATACTTGCCAGCTACAGAAAGATTCAAATAATTAACATTAAATCCAGCAACAATGCCTTTATTTTGTGAAATAGTAAATGCTTTTAGAGACTTGCGATGAAAGCGTGGGTCTTCAAACAGACTGTCTCGTGTAGGAAGAGCTGGCTGGTCAGGTCTGAGAATTTTTCCGTCTGAAAAAATAAGCGGATAGAGAACTTCCAGCTTTTCTTTACCTGCCTCATCAGTAGTATAAATAGGACCGCCAGAAATTGCCCTCGCAACTGCGTGCATCTGCGCACCAATATTATGAGTTTGGAACATATCATAGTCAGGATAAGATAGGTTTGTGAACCACAGGGCATTCATTATGTTTTTATGAATATGAGCACGAGGATTGTTGGTTACTTTCGGAATATAATCCGTGCTTGTTCTTCCAATATTTGTGCCCCACCAGTGATACACAACATCTATATTCATCTCCATACAATTGATGACATTGTAATTGAAATATTTTCCTGCTGAGCGCTGAAGATTTCTTTGCTCGCCCGCCATTGCAAAGCTAATGGGAATTTTATCTTTTACCAGAGAGCTCATCGTGCTTTGATTATCTACCTTGACAAAATCAATTCCCGCTTTTTTAAGAAATTCATACCAATCGCTGTAAAATTTCTCCCCTTTACCATCAAGTGGATGGGGAATAGAGCCTTTTTTACTATAAGCAAAAAGTGCATCTTTTTCTTTTTTCGCTAGTTCTGAGTTGTTAAGCACTCCTGACCAATATCCCTGAAAGGTATGCCAGACACCAACATACTTTACCCCCATAGATTTTAATTCCTCAACCACTCCTTTTAAGCCTTGTGGGAATTTTTCTTTATCTGCTTCAAAACTTGTTAAATAACTGGAATGGGTTAAAAGCGGGTTTTTATAAGGTGCTATACTCAACCAGCCATCGTCAATAAGGAAAAAGCCGATAGGGAAATTTTTTCCTTTGTAGATTTTAGCGTGTTCAATGAGTTTTTGATGGTCAATATTTGTGTAATGAGCGTTCCAAGAGCACCAGCCAATGTATTCAAAAACCTCAGGATAAGGCTTTTGCCAGCGAAGCTTTCCAGGCCAGCCCATTTTCTCCATTGCATATTCATAAAGCGATTTTACAACTTGATAAGGATTTTCACCCTCTGCAATTGCCAGCATCGGCACAACATCTTTAGGGACAAAGTCAGAGACATAGCTTGAAGCCCGAGCTTCTATTTTTCCTTCCGCTCCGTAAAGAATAGAACGCATTCCTGCTCCTACTAATGGAATCATTGCGCCATAGTCTCCAAGCTCATCTTGCCAGATGATAAATTGTGTTTGAGCAGGTATGGCTCTAAAGCCATTCCGATAAAAAGGTTCTGTCCAGTAGATAAAAGACACACGAGCACCTGAAAGCCTTTGGGCAGGTGGTGGAGTTATGCTGAATGTAAAGGAATTTTCTGCCCCTGGCGGACTTTGACCTAGATATTTTATGCCAAAGAAGTAAACCTCAATATCTTTCTTCCAGCTTGCTTCATAAGCCAACTGAGCACATCTTTTTTTCCCAGATTTAGTTGGAATAAGCTCATAAAGATTGTTTTCTTCTAAAGCTTTTAAAGGTTTATATTCTCCTTTACATTCTCCTTCTTTAATGCGCACAGAAACTCCCCAGTTTTGTCCATACAGGGCTAAAGAAAAAACAAGAGCTAGAAAAGCTGTCAGCTTTTTTAATTCCTTCATTGCATTCCTCCTGAAAAGTTTTTAAATTATATTCTCAGTAAAGGTTGATTTCGTCAAATAAAACCAAAGGAGAAAAGATATGAAAAAAGAGATTACTTTTCTGCCCATTGGAGAAGTTCGCACGCCATTTAAAGAAGGTGACTGCCCATTTCAGCCACCAGAGAACGGAGAGGGAGAAGCAGAGATTATCATATATCCTGAATTTCAGGATGGGCTTTTTGAGCTAAACAGTTTTAAATACATTTATGTGCTTTTTTATTGTCATCGCTGTCGTCCATATAAACTTCGAGTAAAACCACCATGGCTAGCAGGAAAAGAGGTTGGGGTTTTTGCCAGCAGGTCTCCAAACCGTCCTAATTCTATTGGATTGAGCATCGTTAGGCTCAAGCGGATTGAAAATGGAAAGATTATCACCAGCCTAATCGATGCCTATGACAAAAGCCCGGTTCTTGATATCAAGCCTTATTTTAAAAGCTTGGATTGTAAGCAGGATGCTAACATCGGCTGGTTAGAAGGAAATGAGCGGGGCTGGAAGCATCTCCAAAAACATCTTCAAGGCATACCAGTTGATGAATCTAGCGATACTTAAAAATATCAAGCTTTAAAAACTGCTTTAATTTTTGCTCCTAATTCCCTTTCAGCCCGCTCTTTTGCTTCTGGGTCATCAATTGCTATCCAGAAGCCCATAAGGAAATGTCCCAAGATTTTTTCCTTGGAGCGAAGTGCGGGGATATATGCCTGCTCAATAATCTGGCTTTTCCCTTCAGGAAGAAAATCAAGCAATCTGCTTTCAACAACTTGCACCCCACAATAGCATACTTCATACATATTTGGAGAGCGTTTTACCTCTTGGGGTTCGGTGCCTATTTTCTTCACCCAGCCAAGCTCATCAACTAGAATAGGCGTATATTTTCTCAATCGCACTTGGCTTAAGACCATAGTTGCCAGCGGGGAAAATTTTTGATGGAAATTGACCAGCTCTTTAAGGTCAATATCAATAATGGTATCAGCATTAAGCACAAGCCATCGCTTGGCAGGATAAAGCTTTTGAGCATTTTTAATCCCGCCACCTGTGCCCAAAAGCTGTGGTTCAATAAGCCAGTTTATCTTTACTCCAAAAGCTTTTTGTCCTATGGTGCTTTTTATCTCGTCTGCTCGGTGAAAGAGATTAATTATCACTTCCTTAAAACCTGCTCGGGCAATAAGCATAAGAGGATAATGAATCAGAGGCTTTCCCAAAACCTGAACCAATGGCTTGGGAAGAGGCTCTCCTGCTTGCTCCATTCTGGAGCCAAGTCCTGCAGACAAAATCATTACTCGCAAGGTCTGCATTTTCTCTTTCCAGTAAAAAAGACTTATGGAGCTACGCTTGTCAGTGTGCCTGAGGTTTTAAGCCAATTTTTAATGCCCAGAGCAATTCCCTTTGCGACCTCTTGCTGGTAGCTTGCTGATGCAAGTCTTCGCTCTTCACGAGGATTAGAGATAAAACTCACTTCCACTAAAACACAGGGCATAACCGCACCAGTAAGCACCCAGAAAGGAGCTTTTTTTACTCCTAAATCTTTAATATAAGAATATTTTGCTGATAGCTGATGAACTAATGCTTTCTGAATACTATGTGCTAGGGGTATGGAATAATTTACTTTGCTGGTGGTAGCAAGGTCAGCGAGTATCTGGTTGATGTCACTTCCAGTATCCTGCATAACTTTTTCACTGACCAGATTTTCCCGAGCAGCCAGCCTAAGAACAGCTCGGTCTGAGGTATTATCAAGATAATATGTTTCTATTCCATAAGCTCTTCTATCTGGATTGGCATTGCAGTGAATAGAGATAAACACATCAGCATCAAGGGCATTGGCACGAGCAGTGCGTTCCACCAGCGATAAATACCGGTCATCGGTTCTGGTGAGAATGATTTTTGCTTGAGGTAGATATTGTTTAAGATAGCGAGCAAGGTATTTGGATATACGAAGCACAACATCCTTTTCTTTAACACCTCTGGGACCAATAGCACCTGGGTCTTTTCCACCATGTCCAGGGTCAATTACAATTACCACTGATTTTGGCTTATGAGATGTGGGTTGCTTGACAGAGGCTTTCGCTGGTTTCGTCTTTAAAGATTCGGGCTTTTTGCCATAGACATCAAGCACAACTCGCCAGTTTCCATCTTGATTAGGAGGAAGAGCAAAATAGTTAAATTCACGGATTGACTGCATATCCAAAACCACTCTCACCACATCAGGTTGATATTGCCCAGCTCGTGCTCTTCGTAAAAGCCCATCGCCAATGGGAAGCTCATAGCAGTTATTTTTATATGGATAGGATTTTTTGAATTCTTCGGAAAGGCAGGTATTTTTCAGGTCTATATAAAGCCGAGGCGGAGTTTTTAGCTTCGGGTCTGGACGAAGCAGATGAGGGGGAGTGAAATCGGTTTTATTACTCAAATCCAAAACCACTCTTGTGTAGCTGGGAGCAGACCAATATCTTATGCGTAAAAGCTCAACCGAAGGCTCTTTAATAGAAGAAATTTTTTGCGCTTGATTCCCTTGCTTTTCAAGGATAAGGGCAATAGCATCATTTGCTCTCGGTGGAGCTCGTTCTGGCTGAGAAGACATAACCTTCAACCCGGCCAGATATTTTTTTGCCTGTTTAACTGTATCTGAGTGAGGATAAAGTGAAATTAGCTTTTCAAATTCTTTTTTTGCCCGTGCTTTATCATTTAATTGAAGATAAATTTTACCTCGCAAAAGAAGCGCATCATCGCAGAGGTTGCTTTTGGGATATTTTTTGAGAAGCTCAGAAAAGCTATTGAGCGAGTTGATAGCATCTGCTTTTCTTCCAGAAATTTGCCAGCATTCATACCAGAGTCTTCCAATGGTAAATTGAGCATCATCTGCTTGTGAGCAGGATGGATAGTTCTTGACAAACTCTTCAAAGCCATAAATAATCTTCTCCCAATTATGGTGATATTTAATCTTGATAGAATCTTTTCGGAAGGTATAGTATTTCTGAGCAAGCTTTTGATATTCGTTTGCGCATTTTTCAGCACCTGCGCCTCGCAGAGTAGCTAGAGCTACCACCATCGCCAGTATGAGCTTCCGCATCCGCTATTAAAAATTTTATCAGGTTAGGGTTATTCTGCAAATCTATTATTATCCCCTAATAAATTCGTTAAGTAAAACCTCTATCTGGCGGGCACCCTGAAAGTAATACATCACCGACCTATCAAATAGCTTGGCATAGGTGAGCTGGAAGTTATTGAACTTTTCTAGGACTTCTCTGGGAATGAAAATCACAGTTGCTTCTGCCTGCTCATAATAGTGCGGGTCAGAAAGCTCTGCTTTGGAATAGATAAGCACAAGCACAACCCCCTTAACTGCACCATCAGGAATCATCTTCAGTTCTTCGCCCATTATTCTCAAAAGGTCTTTGCCAAAAGCATCAAGTGCATCATTTAATCTTCCCCATTGCGTATCTGGAAAGTAAGTAAGTTTGATATTAACCCGAGCACAGACCCCGAGAAACCTTGCTTCTGGTATGAACAGACCAGGATTAATCCAAAAGCCCACCCCACCCATTGGAGCTTGGTCGCTGGTAAAAAGTTCAAAGCGTTCAGAAGGAATTTGTTCGTTGATTTTTAATGCCAGCTCTTTTAATGCCCCTTCATATCTTATAACTAAGCTTTTGCCTATGCGAGAATAACTAGCAGGCGGAGAAAGATAAACTGCCGGGTCAATATTTTTGTTCCTATCCTCGCTCCAGCCAAGACCGGAAAAAACCGCTAGCGCCAAAGCTATAATAACTGCCTTCTCCCACTTTCTCATTTTTACCTCCCTTCATAGCTTATGATGCGTTCTGCGTTATGCTGGATTTATCCTTCAGAGAAGATAATCGGAAATTAGGCGAGAAAAATTAATAACAAAGAGCCAGAAAAGGGGGTTTTTAAGAAAAAAATTAAAAGGTGGGAGAGATTATAAACCTCTTCTTTTTGCTAAAATTTCTTCAACTTCTTTGAGTTTTTCTTTAAAAGTTTCATTATTGGGCTCTAGCTTAAGAGCCAGCTGAAGATTGATTTTGGCGCCTTTATAATCCTTATTTTGTATAGCGGTTTTTGCCATTTTATAATATTTACGAGCAAGCGGGGTTGAGCCTTCGTTTTCTTTTCTTTGTTCCTCTTGGCGAAGGAGCCTGAGGTCAAAGCGGAGATATTTTTTTCGCTCAGGTCCATTTATAAGCTTTGTATAAATTGCTCTTTTTTCTGGGTCAGATAAAACTTTATATGCCTCGCAGATTCTTTTAAAAATTTTATTGACTTTTTCCTGAACCTCAGGTGGCTCGCCAAAGAATTTATCTGGATGATAAACTCTGGACTCTTCAAAATATGCTCTTTTAATGTCTTCTTCAAAAGCCATTTGGTCTACTTTTAAAATCTGGTAATAATCAAGCTCATCAATTACCTTGGCAAGAGTATTGATTTCTCGCAAAAACTTCTCATCAATCATCCTTAATATCCTCCCGAGAAAAATTATTCGGGCAATTCCGCTTCTGGCTTATAGCTGGCAACCTCTTCTCCACCGCCAGCATGCTCACGCCTCAATCGCTCAATTTCTTCCTTGCTTAATCCGCCAGAAACATTAAGCTGAACTGATTGCGCCTTGCCCGTGTCTTTGTCTCGGGCTGTGACATTAACTATGCCGTTCGCATCAATTTCAAAAGTGACTTCTATTTTGGGCTCACCTTTTGGTGCGGGTGGGATATCTGTAAGCCGAAATTCTCCTAAAAGCTCGTTTTCCTCTACATGCCTAGATTCTCCCTGATATATCTTTATCCTAACCGCAGTTTGATTATCGCGGGTGGTGGTAAAAATCCTGCTTGATTCTGTGGGAATGGGGGTGTTGCGTTCAATTAAAACATCCATTAAACCACCAGCAGTGGCAATTCCCAAACTCATCGGCGTGACATCAAGTAGAAGCGCCCCAGGTCTTCGCTCTGTAAGAGTGGCAGCTTGAATAGCCGCTCCAATTGCCACAACCAGCTCAGGGTCTATGCCAGCCTGCGGTTCCTTGAAGAAATAATTCTTAACAGCTTCCTGAACAATCGGGCTTTTGGTCGGACCACCAACGAGAATAAGTGCATCAATATCCTCTACGGTAAGATGAGCGTTTTGAAGCGCCTCATCGCAAACTTTAAAAGTCCGCTGAATCAAATCATGAACCATTTGACCAAAATAATTACGGGTAATGGTGTAATCAAGGTCTAGTTTTCCCTCCATAGTTTCAACAATGGCGGGAATATATATTCTGGTTTCTGTTACCTCGCTGAGCTCTATTTTAGCTTTTTCAGCTGCATTTTTGAGTTTTTGAAGAGCGGTTCGGTCTTGGCGAAGGTCAATATCATGTTCACGCATAAATCTCTCTGCAAGGTAATCAATAAGTCGGTCATCAAAGTCATCTCCACCCAGATATGTATCTCCAGCGGTGCTGATCACTTCAAAGACATCTTCTCCTATTTCCAGAATAGATATATCAAAGGTTCCTCCGCCAAGGTCATAAACCGCAACCTTCTGAGTTAGACCTTTACCAAATCCATAGGCAAGGGCAGCTGCGGTTGGCTCATTAATTATACGAAGAACATTCAGACCAGCAATTGTGCCTGCATCTTTGGTTGCTTGACGCTGTCCATCGTTGAAATAAGCAGGAACTGTGATAACAGCATCTGTGACTTCTTCGCCGAGATTGTTCTCAGCAATCTTTTTCATTTCCATCAAAACCATTGCACTTATTTCAGGAATAGAATAATCTCTACCCATAATCCTGATGCGCACGCTTTGATTAGGTCCCTCAACAATCTTATATGAACAGACCGCCTGCGCCTTTTTGACTTCAGCAGAAAAATATTTTCTTCCAATAAGTCTTTTAGCAGAATAGACCGTGTTTTCAGCGTTTTCGATCATCATTCTTTTGGCTCTATTACCAACAATGCGGGAGCCGTCAGGTAAAAAGCTCACTACTGATGCCTGAATTAACTCTCCATCTGGACCAGGAAGTGCCTGCGGTTTGCCATCAATAACACAAGCAACACAGCTGGTGCTGGTTCCAAGGTCTATTCCTACTGCTTTTCCCATTTTGGTCCTCCCTTGATTCTGCTCAAAAAATAATGATAACATACAAGCCTTTTGCTGACAAGCATTGACAGAAAGGATATAATTTTCTTTACATATCTAGAAATATTGCCCTATACTTTCTTGATATGTCTAAATTTTCTTCCTTAAAGCATATTTTGCTTTTAACGCTCGCCTTCTCAGGAATAACAATAGGGATTTATATTACAAGCTCTAGGCAGGGATTACCTATTGATGATGCTTACATTTTTAAAAGATATGCTATTCAGCTGGCAGAGGGTAGAGGATTTTGTTTTAATTCAGGCGAGCCCAGTCTTGGCGTCTCCAGTGTGCTTTGGACATGGGTTTTGGCTCTGTTGGTAAAAATTTTTGGAAAAGAGCATTATTTTTTTCTCGCTCAGTTTGCAGGAATGACTTTCTATGCACTGGCAATTTTTCTTTTACTTTTGCTTTTAAAGAAGAAAAGAGTGAGTTTTGAGTTAATCCTTTTAGGAGCATTTTTTTGCTGGCTTGCTCCCATAACTTTTATGAATGCAATCAGTGGTATGGAAAGTGGACTTTTTGCTTTTT
The DNA here is from genome assembly GCA_964592965.1 of uncultured bacterium. GTDB lineage: Bacteria > RBG-13-61-14 > RBG-13-61-14 > RBG-13-61-14 > DRUE01 > CAZKMM01. Next base: position 12,640 of record CAZQJX010000023.1, on the reverse strand, counting down.
TGGTTCTCTTAAACATTTTTATTTTTGATTTAATTTGCGAAAAAAGGGGCAAGGCAATTGGGCTTATTCTTGGGCTGGCAGGAGCGCTGGCTTTTATGACTCGTCCAGAAGGGATTTATTTCGTTGGGGTTAGTGGTGTGCTTTTGTTGCCTGAGGTTTTTGTTTTTCGTAAAAAAGAAAAGAAGGTTTTTTTATGGTTTTTGCTGGGAGTGTTTTTTATCATTCCCTATCTTGCTTGGCTTTGGCTATTATTTGGCAAGCTTATGCCTTACACCTATTATGCTAAAATTTATAGCGCAGACCCAGCTCTTTTTGAGCGGACATTTTTTAAAAAACTTACCGACGGATTAATATTTCTTGCAGGTGGATGGTGGGCACTTATAAAGCCTTGGATTTTGGTAGGAGTTTTTATTTTTATAATTGCCTTTGCTGAGGGGCTGGGAAGCCTGAAAAGATTTTTTCAAAAAGGGGAGCGAGCAGGCTATGTGCTTGCATTTGGTTGGATGTTTTTGCCTTTTGCTTATGGATTTAACTTTCCTATCTCGCCCCATTTTGGTGGATACTATCAGCGTTATATTTCTTCAGTATGGTTGGTTATGATTTTTCTTTTTATTCTTGGCTTAAATGATTTTGGGGAGTGGTTTAAGAATAAGAGCAGAACTTTTGCTCTAATTAAAACTCCTTTGAGCTGGGTTTTATTTTTGCTAATAGTCATCTATAGTTTCCCCATTGTTAAGTTTCAGCTTAAGGAAGGTAAAAAGATTTATGAAAGAGAAGTGGAGCTTAACCAGATTTTGCGGTATCAATCAGCGCTTTGGATAAAAAAGCACACACCAAAAGATGCAAAGATTTTAGTTGGAGATACCGGCTTGGGCGTGGTAGGTGGAGAATGCGGAAGATATGTTTATGACCTTGGCGGGCTTATCAATCTGGATATTTTGCCTTATCTTAAAGGCACCCTTCCATTCACTAAAAAGCGCTGGAAGCAGGTTGTGGCATATATTTGCAAGCATAAGATTGATTATTATGTAGGTTTTGCTCTCCGCTGGCAAAAGGAAATTGCGCAAACTTCAGGAATAATTGAAGCAAAGCGCTTAGGTAAATCAGGCAAGCCAAGTTCTCTTTTTGACCAGATAAGGATTTACAAAATTGACCATAATGCAATTTGTGAAGAAAATAAAGAGATGTTTAATCAAGGAGTGGAGAAATGAAAAAGCTTAAACTTTTTATAGTCTTAATTTTATTAATTGGAATAAGCGCCTTTGCAGGTAAAAAAGAGAAGTATGAAGTTTGGCAGATGCCTTCTGCACTTTATCTTACCAATCCTCAAGCTTCTTCCGCGTATCTGGAATTTTCTGAGCAATCCTGCCCAAAGCTTAAACCAAAATCTCATAGCGCCTATGGATATTTGGAAATAATCACTCAGGCAGGTGAACGGAGGAGTGGGAGTCAGGCAGTGAGATGTGCACAAAAGGCACTAAAAGAGCTTCTGAAAAGCTGGAGTTATGATGTTAAAGAGATAAAATATCGCTTTCCTTACTATCATCTAGATGGTCATACTCATCAGCTCAAAGATATATCTAGTGGAAAGGTTTATCCTTCTTTTCCTGTAATGTATTCAATGAGCACCTCAAAAGATGGAGTGATAAAAGGCAAAGTTGACCTTCCTTGGAAAATTGATGCTGGTGAGATTGTTTATGTTCGGGGTGGTTTAGTGGGAATTCGCAAGCTTGGAGAGAAGGTTAAGCGCTGGAAAGAAAAGGGAGCAATTGGTTTTATTGTTAGCTCCAAGCCCGCTTTTCTTTATTTAAGCGGTCTTCCTGTTCCTGTTTTTGTTCATAAAACCACTTGGCATTATGGAGCGCTTCCTGGGCTGGTTGTTCAAAATGCCCGTAAGCTGGTGGGAAAAGATGTGAGTTTAAAAAACCTCTCTGAGATATACGCCGGAGCAGGCTATAACATTGTTGCCAAGCCCAAGGGAAATTTTAAAGATTATGTTCTTGTAAGCGCTCATCTTGATTCTTGGTATCAGGGTGCGCTTGATGACGGCAGTGGTGTGGCAGTGCTTATGAGAATGGCAGAGCTGGTTAAAGATAAAAAATGGGATAAAACAGGGGTGATTTTTCTTATCTGCGATGGCGAGGAGCTGGGCTTGATTGGTTCATCAGTATTTTTTCAGCAGGTCAATCCTCAAAAGATAAAAGCAATGATTGAGCTGGATATGGTGAGCAGTAAAGACAATATTTTTCACAAAGACCCCAAAAAAGCTCCTGTTTTGCCTAGATTAATTAGTTCAACTGCTCAGCTAAGAGCTTTGGCTAAAGATGTTTATAAGGAACTTCCTGGTAAAAAGATTTACACCTCACTGGAATTCTGGAGAAAAATTTATGGCATTATTCCCACAGATATTGAATGGTTTTATTGCGCGGGTGTGCCAGGAATTTTTATATATACTCCATCTAGATACTATCACACAGTAAAGGATAGTATAGAATGGATTGACCCAGCTGATATTGAAAAAGTTGCAGTTTTAAGCACCAAGCTTTTAGAGCGTGTTGTAAATTCAGAAATTCCCCGCTCAAATTCTGAAATTGAAATAGAGTTTAATTCTTATCGTCAGTCTGATGGAACTGTTGCTTTTGCGGTTCGGATAAGCAAAGATGGTAAAATTGGTATCAAAGCCAAACCTAAAGTTTATTGTTATTATGAACATGGTTTTGAAAAAGAGGTTAAACTCAAATCTGGAGAAGGAGGTTGGTATAGGGGCAGTTTTGCACCTTTTTATCAGGGTGAATATCAGTTCTTGGCTTATGTCAAAAAATCTGGTGAGGTAAAAAAGCAATTTATAACTATGCAGATAGAAAATCCCGTTGATAAAGAGAAATACCTCAAAAAGATTGAAGAAAGAAAAGGGAGGAAGAAGAGATGAGAAGAAGGCTAGCAGTAATTTGGGCGCTGGTTTTGTTTTTTGCTTTTGGTGCACGGGCAGGTGTCTGGAAAGAAGGAAAAACCCTTCACATTGGTCATCGTGGTGCGCGGGCGCTGGCAGATGAGAACACATTGGAAAGTTTGCTTAAAGCTATTGAATTAGGTGTGGATATGGTGGAGTTTGACATTCAGCGCACCAAAGACGGTGTATATGTGCTAATGCACGACCCTACAGTTGACCGCACCACCAACGGCACAGGAAGGGTAGATGAAATGACCCTTGAGGAATTCAAAAAACTTAAAACTAAAAGCGGATACACTCCACCTACTTTAGAAGAGGTTTTCAAGGCGCTCAAGCCTTATGATGTGGGAATGATTCTTGATATCAAAGTTAAAGACCCAAACTGCATTCCCGAGATTTATGAGCTGGTGGAAAAGTATGGTCTGGACGACCGCGTAATTTATGAGTCAAGCTATCCCAAGGTGGCAAAAGCCATTGAGAAATTTAATCCTGAGCTTATCAGCTCAATTTATCCTGCTATTCCTCATCTTGCCCTCCTTTATGCGCAGGCATATCACCTTGATTCTATCTCTCTTTTCTGGCCTTCTGCCACTCCTCTTTATGTCAAAATTGCCCAGAAGCAGGGATATAAAGTGATGGTATGGACAGTGAACAAAAAGAAGTGGATTAAGTGGTTTGGGAATAAGCTCAAAGTTGATGGAATAATGACTGATGACCCAAATCTTTTTAAGCACTGATTAAAAAGCTATAATAGTTTTTAGTGAAAAGGAAGCTGGCTATTTTGCTTGCTTTGGTGAGTTTTTTTCTAGGTGAGTGGTATATTTATCACCCTTCAGAAGACCTTTCCAAGCCAGCTCTTTTTTGGCCAAATGCTAAAGGCGAAAAGCCTACTGCAGATTCTCCAATGGCTTTGGTAGGTATTCGGCTTGATTTTTCTCTTAGCCAAAGCTGGATTTTAAAAAAAGCTTTTTTAAGAGCGCTTTATCACTGGCAGGTAGTTCCAAAAGCACAGGTAAGAATGCTTTATTTAGGTGATGTTAATTTTTCTTCCACTTGGCAAAATCGTCTTGTTGAAGATGGAATTAATGCGGTGGAGCTGGTTAAAGATTGGGGATTTGGTTCATCAATTGTGGCTTTGACTGTTCTTCACTATCACCCTTCTCAAGGAGATATTTACGAGGCAGATGTTTTCCTTAACGGTGAGAATTATGAGTTTGGTGATTATGAGCTTGGAATTGGTAGCGCGGACCTTATGAATGTCCTTACTCATGAGTTTGGGCATTTTCTCGGATTAGGGCATAGCCAAGTGCGCCTAGCAACAATGAGTGATTCTGCCCGCCCTTGGGAAGTGCGGAGAAGAACCCTTCATCAAGATGATATGGATGCAATTCGCTGGCTTTATCCTTTAAGTCAAGATTCACTACCAGCTCCCAGCCTCTGGCGTATAGAAAAAGGCTCCTGCCAGCTTCAATGGAATTACTCAACTCAACCTGAAGTGATTGATGAAAGCACAGCTCAGCAAAATTTTTGCCTTTATGGTGATGGATTTTTAAACCAAAGCTATACGCTAACTTTTATTTCTGAGCGAAGCGGAAGTGTTTGTGCACAAATCAGCGCAAGCTGGATAAGCGAAAATCTTATTTCTTTTCAGCTTGACCTTTCTTTGCTTGCTCCTGATAGCTACAGGCTTGAGCTTAGCTCTTCTTCAGGCAAAAAGGCTTTTTTGCGCCAAGCACTGATTGTCCGTGCCAGCTTAAACCAGCTTCCTGTGGCAGAGATTTCTCCCGAGAGCGCAGTCATTTGGGAAGGGGAAGAAATTTTGCTTGATGGCTCAAGCTCCTATGACCCCGAAGGAGCACCTCTTTCTTATCGTTGGTTTTTGATTGATGCCGACCATCCAATCTCAATTAACGCCACCGGTAAGACTATTACCATTTGTCCAGATATGGCAGGAGATTATCTTATAGGTCTTATGGTAGATGATGGGGTTAATTTCAGTAAAATCAGCGAGAGCTTGATTGAAGTCAAGAGCAAAGAAGAAGGACAAGGTTGTGCCTGCCAGATTCAGCAAAGCCCGTATTCTGCTTATTCTGCTTTTTTCCCTTTTATTTTGGTCGTTTGCTTTTTTCTTTCTTTGCGGATTTTTGCCAGCAAAAGAGCCAGCAGAATTGACAGCACAAAAAAGAAATGATTTAATCTAAAAAACTTTCGGGGGATAAAAGATGGAGTATAAACAGGTGGAATACGAAGTTTCAGAAAATATTGCCACCATTACTATGAGCCGACCAGAGAAGATGAATGCCTTTACCTTTAGAATGGCTTTAGAGCTTACGGATGCCCTTATCCGTGCTGATGATGACGATGGGGTTAGAGCAGTAATCATCACTGGTGCAGGAAAAGCCTTTTGCGCAGGAGCTGACTTATCTGAAGGCGCCAAAATTTTTCAGACCTTTGCCCAGATGCCAGAAGAAGAGAAAAAGTGGCATGAAAAGTTAAATGAAGAGGTGCAAAAGCGAGCTATTGTTAAAGAAAGTCCTGTGGGAAAGCCGGGAACTTGGGGTGCAGGTATAATTCATCTTCTTTGGGCAATGAAAAAGCCTGTGATTGCGGTTATAAAAGGTCCGGCTGTGGGATTTGGTGCTGCTTTTACGCTCTCAATGGATTTTCGCTTTGCAGGAGAAAGCGCCCGCATAGGATTTGTCTTTACCAAAAGAGGGGTTGTGCCTGAATCACTAAGCCCCTGGCTTCTTCCCAAAATCATAGGATTAGCTAATGCTCTTGACCTCCTTCTTACAGGAAGGATTATTTCAGCAAAAGAGGCGCTTGAGATAGGGCTGGTTAACAAAGTTTATTCTGATGATGAAGTTATGCAAAAGGCAAGAGAATTTGCAAAAGAGCTTATGGAAAACTGTGCACCTGTTGCAATTACTCTTACCAGAAGAATGGTTTGGCAGTTCCTTTTAGAGACCGACCCAATTAATGTTGAGCGAATCAATCATACCTACTTCTTCTGGTCAACCGCAACCAAAGACTGTGTTGAAGGCATTAAGGCGTTTCTGGAAAAGAGAAAAGCAAATTGGCAAATGAGCCCAACCAAAGACCTTCCAGATTTTTTCCCGCTTTAATTTAGGGCAGATAAAAAGTAAATGAAGTTTTAATCTGCTAAAAGAAGCTACTGGTAGAAATTGCTTTATTTTTTCTTTTTCTTCAGATTTGGCGAATAAGTAGCGATAATAGAGCCAGCAGTAAGCCACAGTTCAACAATATCATCTTCCCAGCTTTTATGGGTTTGGTCCCAAGGATACGGCTTTCTGCCATAAGGTCCGGGTGGAAGGCTTGAAAAGGCTTTTCTAAGAGCTTCTTCTGCATAAGGACGATAATCACTAAGTACAGCAAAAGCAGCGTTGTAAGCTAAAACCGCAATTAATGCGTCTCTTTCATTATCATACTGGCTTGCCACCCAAAGACTTTCTGCAAGAGTATCTTCTGTTGAGGTATGCTCGCTTTTCCATAAAACTTCACCAGTTCGGGCATCAACCATCTCAAGTTTAATACCAACTATAATATCAGTATAGATTAGAGCATAATGTTTGGTAAAATCAGTTACAGTTCCGTAAACAAGGGCATCCACTCCTAAAAGCTTGCCCAGCTTTTGGGGGGTGAACATATAGACATCGTGCGAAATCATCACCCCATTTTGTTTGAGAATCTCATCGGTTTTTTTAAGGTCAAGGCATTTATAACCATGATAAATTAACCGTTGGTAAACAATAGGGCGGATTAAAGGCGTTGCATCAAGGTCTGCGCTTAAATTATCCATAGGTAAAACCGCTACTGTTTTGGGAAGATAAGAATAGAATTGCGGATGGACTATATCAATGTTTTTCTGCTCTGCACAGCCAAAGAGAAATAAAAAAACAATACCCCAAATATTAAAAGTTAACTTGAAATATTTTTTCCCTTTGACAAGCAATTAAGCTTTGCTCATTTTTTCTTTTTGGCTGGTCCTTTTCCCTTGATTTTTCCAAGCCTTACCTCAAGCACCTGCTCGCCCACGCCGATATAAATTTTCCGCTCATAACTTGCAAATCCGGGCTTGCGAATGGAAATGGTGTGCGTGCCAACATCAAGCTTGAGGCAACCTTGGGCTTTGGTAAATTGATTAACTTTACCCATATATTCACCATCAACATAAAGGTCTGCACTTGCAGGCACAACATCAAGACATAAAGTGCCAGTATTGGGCACAAGCAGGGTGCTCTTTTTGATTTCACAACCAAGAGCAAAGCTTAAAACAAACATAAGAAAAATCCCAAGTATTGTTTTCTTTTTCATCGTTTTTCTCCTTTGTTAGATTTTTCCTGCATCTTGTTCCAAAACAACCAAATCTCCTCTCTGGGCACCACCAGCGCCAGAAATAAATCGGGCAAGAGAAAGGTCTTCACCGCTATAATCAAATACCTCAGCGGTTCCTATTTTTTTGGTTTTATATCCGAGAAAAGCCCCTGTTTCTGGGTCGGTGACCTTTCCCACTACCCGATATATCACTAAGCGAGCGCCCATAGGCATACCGCTTTTTCTTCCAGCATTTATGTACAGAATTTCTTCCCCACCCTCTCTATCTACATCCGCAACTCTTCCCTGCCAAGGTAGCTCCTGAATTCGGGCAATAAGATTATCAATAAACTTACTAATGGCGGCTCTCAACGCTTTATCTGCCATAGTTTCATCAAATTCAGCCTTTTCTCCAAAGCCAAATACAGTTTCGGTTTCTCTTTCTACCCTGCCGGTGCCGGAATCAGCATAAATTACCTTACCTGTGGTAATATCAACCAGCCTGACATCCACAGTTGCTTCGGCAATATCAGTTCTTTTCTTGTAAAATCCTAAATCTTCAGCTTCCTGCCATATGCCAAATTGGGTGATAGAGCCGATAATCACCGCCTGAACCCCAACCAGCTTTCCGGGCTCAGCTGCGGTTTGGAGATTGATTTTACCTGCTTCAATCAAGTCATACTCTTTTTCCAGCTCCTCAAGGTCTGCTCGCTCATAAAGCTCAAATAAACCGCTTTTTTCCAGCTCTGAATAAAGAATATCCACCGCAGCTTTGGTCAGCTTGTCCTGTCCATAACGAGATTTGTTCTTAAAGGCAAAAATTCCCACCCGTTTTTTTGGACCTGTGAGTTTGGGAGCTGGCTGAGAGGAGCTTTGAGCAATTTCTGGCTCCTTTTTCTGTGAGCAGGAAAAGCAAAGTGCTAATAAGAGTCCAAAAACGATGGCTATTTTTTTCATTTCTTCTCCTCCGGGTTTGATATTTTTTCTCTCAGTTTTTTGCGGTCTATTTTCCATTCAGTCCCTCCTCTTGTATCTTCCAGCACTATGCCTTTTTGAGCAAGCTCAGAGCGAATAGCATCTGCAAGCTCAAAGTTTTTCTCTGCTCGTGCTTTAGCTCGCTCGCTGATTTTTTGCTCAAGTTCTTTTTCATCTATTCCAAGAATTTCCAGTCCACGCCTCTTTTCATTTTCTATATAAGCAATAGGGTCTTCTTGAAAAATTCCGAGAATCTTTCCCAAACGGGAAAGTTCTTTCCATGAGCGCTCCAGAAGAGCAACTGCGCCAGGTTTTTTCAAAAATTTGCCTCGGTCAAGATGCTGGTTAACAAGCCTGAGAAAATCATTAAATATACCGAGAGCACGAGCTGTGTTAAAATCATCATCCATTGCTTCTACAAAATTTCTTTCAAGCTCATTAAGTCTTTCCCAAAGCTCGCCTTCTTTTAAAGGCTCTTTTTGGTCTTTTTCTTTTGCCAACTTCTCAATCCGATAAAAAGCCTGATAAAATCGCTCAAGCGCCTCTTCTGCTTGAAAGAGATTTTCTTCAGAAAAATCTATTGGACTGCGCCAATGAGCAGTGCAGTAAAAATAACGCACAACTTCACAGTGATACCTAGCTAAAAGCTCCTTAATTAAGAGAATGTTGCCCAAAGATTTGCTCATTTTCTCCTGATTAATTTGAACAAAGCCATTATGAAGCCAGTAATTGACCATTTTGGTTCCGTAGGCGCTTTCACTCTGGGCAATCTCATTTTCGTGGTGAGGAAAGATTAAATCTTTTCCGCCACCGTGAATATCAAAAGGGGTACCTAAGTATTTGGCACTCATTACCGAGCATTCTATATGCCAGCCCGGCCTACCTTCGCCCCAAGGGCTTTGCCACTTTGGCTCGCCGGGCTTGGCTTTTTTCCAAAGAGCAAAATCCAGTGGGTCTTTTTTGCCTTCTCCGGGCTCCACCCTCGCTCCTGCCAGCATCTCATCAGGGCTTCTTCCACTCAGCTTGCCATAGCCGGCAAATTTTCGCACCGAAAACCAGACATTACCTTCTGCAATATAAGCATAGCCTTTGTCAATCAGGATTTGGATAGTATCAATTATATCTTGTATATGTTCGCTCACCTTTGGCGTATAAGTGGGTTTTTCCACACCTAATGCTTTCATATCTTCATCATAGCTTTGGATGTAGCGCTGGGCGATTTCACTTGCACTTACTCCCTCTTGATTGGCGCGGTTAATGATTTTGTCATCAACATCTGTGTAGTTGCGGACATAAATAACTTTATATCCACGAAAGCGAAGGTAGCGATAGATGATGTCAAAAACCACAGCTGCTCTACCGTGTCCGATATGGCTGTGGTCATAAACAGTAGGTCCGCAAACATACATTCTCACTTCACCAGGATGTATCTCTTTAAATTCTTCTTTTTTTCGGCTAAGAGTGTTATAGACTTTGATTGGCATCTTCTCTCCTCCCACTTTCAGCTTCTTTCAAAACTTCAAGAGCAAGCTCTAGCCGAGCACGCATCTCTTCCGGTTTTAAAAGTTCAAGCAAGTCTCTCATTGCAGGACCTGATTTTTTGCCAGTAAGGGCTATGCGCAAGGGAGTATAAATCTCCTTTTTTGCCTTTCCAGCAAATATTTTTAATAAAAAGTTTTCATCTAGTTTTTTAGAATTGCTAAGCTCTTTATAAGCCCGTGCGATAATCTCCTTTGATGAAGCTAGCTCAATTAATTGAGCAAGTTCTTTCTTTTTGGGTGGTTCAAGATAAATTTTTAGCCACTGGGGAATTTCAGCCAGAGTTTTAATGTTATCTTGAATAGAAGCAAGCGCTTTTTTAAGCCAGCTCTTATCTAGCGAATTTAAATCCAGACCTGCTTTTTCTAGATATTCTTTGCTTTCTTTCAGAAGCTCATCTGCACTTAACCTATGAATATGTTTTCGGTTAAACCACTCCAGCCGAGATAAATCAAAAACCGCAGGGCTTTTAGAAACTCTTTTCAAACTGAAACTTTCAATAAGCTCTTCTCTGGAAAGAAGTTCTTTTGCCTCTGGATGAGAAAATCCCAAAAGAGCAAGATAATTAAAAACCGCCTGAGATAAAAATCCTTTTTCCTTAAAATATCTGGCAGAGACCGCTCCTGCTCTTTTGCTCAGAGGCTTGCGGTTTTTATCTACAATTAAAGGAAGATGAGCAAATTCTGGTGGCTCAAATCCGAGTGCTTGATAAACAAGGAGCTGGGCAAAAGTGTTATGAAGGTGGTCTTCTGCACGAATAACCAGTGAAATTTTCATCAGCGCATCATCTACCACACAGGTAAAATTATAGGTGGGAATGCCATCTGAGCGCCTGATAATAAAATCTCCTATCTCTTTGGAATTTGTGCTTAGCTCCCCACGAATATGGTCTTTAAATTTTAATACCTTTGGCTCAACCAAAAGCCTTAAGCTATAAGGCTCTCCATTTTTGATGCGTCTTTCTCTTTCCTCTTCACTGAGCTTTCTGCATTTTCCTGAATAGCGGTAAGCCCGCTTTGCTCGTCGGGCAAGCTCTCTTTCTCGCTCAAGTTCTTCGGGGGAACAAAAGCAAGGATATGCCTTTTTTTCTTTTAAAAGCTGGTCAAGAAATTCCTGATATATTTTTAGTCGCTCTGATTGGCGATATGGCCCATATTCACCAACCTCTCCACCCTTCTTATAGCCAACAGGACCTTCATCCCAATCAAGCTCCAGCCAGCGGAGAATTTCATAAATCTCTTTCTCCGCCTTTTCTGATGTGCGGGCTTTATCAGTGTCATCAATCCTTAATATAAATTTTCCGCCCCGCCTGCGAGCATAAAGCCAGTTAAAAAGAGCAGTTCTTAAGTTGCCGAGATGAAGCTCCCCGGTTGGACTGGGCGCAAATCTCACTCGGGGCTGTTTTTCTGCACTCATTTTTCAGCCTTTTTAACCAGACAGACGGCAATACTGGCAATGCCTTCTTTTCTTCCCAGTGCTCCCATTGCTTCTGGACGAGTCGCTTTAATTGAGACCATTTCTTCTTCTATTTCCAGAGCTCGTGCAAGGTTTTTCTCCATTTGAGAAATTTTATCTTTAAGAAATGGCTCTTCAAGCACAACCACTATATCAATATTAACTGGTTCATAGCCTTTTTCACGAACCATCTGAGCGCATTTTTCTAGGAGTTCAAGACTATTGGCATTTTTATAAGCAAGGTTTGTATCAGGAAAATGTCTTCCAATATCACCAAGCCGAACCGAGCCTAATAGTGCATCTGCAACTGAGTGAGCAACCACATCCGCATCAGAATGCCCAAAAAGCCCGAGCGGATAATCAAACTCCACTCCTGCTAAAATTAACTTTCTTCCCTCAACCAGCCGATGGAAATCTATTCCCAACCCTACCCGATAGGTCATTTTTCAATTTCCTTGGCAATTATTTGTGCAAGTTTTAAATCAAGAGGTGTAGTGATTTTAATATTGGTTTCTTCGCCCTCTACCATTATCACTTGCTCTCCAATCCATTCCACCAAAGTGGAGTCATCAGTTGCATAAAATCCCAAACTTTGAGCACGCTCATGAGCACGCAATATAATTTCTCGGGCAAAAACCTGTGGAGTTTGAATAGCATAAAGCCGATTGCGGTCAACAGTTCCCATCACCTGTCCAGATTTTTTATCAATCTCTTTGACTGTATCCTTTAATGGAATGCCTGGTATGGCGGAGCCAAATTTTTCTGCTCCTTCAATCACTCTTTCAATTAAGGCTCTGGAAGGAAATGGTCTTACGCCGTCATGAATCAAAACCAGATTAGCTTTAGCGGAAAGCTCTTTAAGCCCTGCAAATACTGAATCTTGCCTTTCTCTTCCACCTTTTACGATTTTTAATTCTCTGTTTGCCAGTATTTGCTGGGCTCGTTCAAGATGGTCTTCTGGCACAACCACAATAAGCTCGCTTATTTTCGGACACGACCAAATTCGTTCAACCGCCCATAAAAGAATGGGCTTTGCTTCCAGCTCAATGAACTGCTTAGGAATATCTGTTCCAAGCCTTTCGCCTCTTCCGCCTGCAACTATTATGGCGCTAATCATCGCTTATATTCTAGCATTGCAAGAAAAATTTAGCTACCTCAAATTTATACCAGATTGTTTTGAAAGAAAAGTAAAAGTTAAAGTCCTTAATATAAACTTTGTTTCTTGGTAGTTTTTTGATTTGGAAGGCGAGTTATTTCCCGTTAAAATCAAAGGCAATGAGAGAAAAAGTAAGATTAGAGCCAGAACGGATTTTAATTATTCAGCCCAGGCAATTAGGTGATGTGCTTTTAACAACACCTTCGGTGCGGGCGCTTCGCAAAAGATTT
>CAZQJX010000022.1:20294-25062 GCA_964592965.1 uncultured bacterium | reverse complement strand
ATCTCAATAAGTCTTTCCAAAATTGCTGAGTAAAATTGACTCGTCATTACTATCAATAACATCGTCATCATTTAAATCAGCTTCAGGGATATAACAAGCATCACCCCTCTGGCAACCAAGAGCGGTCCTCAGCCTTGCCCAATCAGCACCATTAACTATCCCATCCCAAACAATATCTCCATCTAAATGCTGAGAGAAATAACGCAACAAATATCCATCATCTCTTCCAAAGACCAAATCTATCTGACCATTATGGTCTATATCTCCAAATGTAAAAGTGGTATAAGTGCCTGCATCCAATAGGTCATAATTATCTTGATAATAGGTGTATAAATAATGACTTCCCCATTCAAAAAATCCCTCGCATAAACCATCCTGTCTGCACCATCCGAAATCTAAATCCCCATCTCTATCCATATCATAAAAACCACCTGCTACCGCACCATCATAGTGATAATCTCCATTATCGTCCCCCACCTTTCCATCAGCAGTAAAGGAAGGAGAAGCATCAGTGCCAATGTTTAAAAATTTATACACATACCCGTCCCCGCTTGATACCACTAAATCTTTTTTATGGTCACCATTATAATCAACCACCCAAGGAAAGCTTAATCCGCCGGGAACTTGTATTGTTGAGCCATCAGCTGTTAACGCAACTCCGGGAGCAAGATTGGTAAAATCTCCCTGATTTTCAAAATACCAGACCTCTCCCACAGAATTTCCCACCAAAAGGTCATAATCGCCGTCATTATCCCAGTCCACCACAAAGGGCTTTGCCCGCTCCCCAACATCAAGAACCGTATCCCCTCCTTGAAGCCTTACATAATCTGTATTTGCTAAGAAAAAGCCTGTTGATGAGCGGTTCGGGAAATAATAAACATAACCAATTCCTGAGCCGATTACTAAATCTGTTGTGCCATTTAAATCAAGGTCTATTGCAAAAGGTGAGGAATATCCGCTGTTAAAATAAAACGGACCACATATCCACCACCACAAAATCCTTCTACATAGCCTTACCCGCGCCCCCTGGGTGTAAACTTCATATCTCTTGGCAGGCATCCTGATATTAAGGTCATAAGTGCCACCAGAAGATACATCAATTTCTGTATAGTAAGTCATATAGCCGGGTTTTATTAATTGAATAAAATGTAATTGGTCAGATACATTAACAACCAATGGCGAACCGCTATCCCCAGCTTCTCCCAAATAAACCCCGGGATAGGAATAACTGCCGTCAATATATACCTTTGCTCCTGGCGGGTCGCTGGAAATTCTCAAGGTGGCGGAAATCAAAACGCCTAAAAATAAAAGAATGACAATTTTAACCACCTTTATCATCTTCATTGCATTCTCAAATCTCTTTTAAAAATGCAAAAATTGTTCCAAGAAAAATTTTATTATTTTTTCTGTAGTTGTCAAGCCAGCTCCTTCAACTTTTGACCAATTTTGTCACAAAAATTGTCAGAAATTGTGCAGAATTTTTGATTATTTTTCACCGGTTTTATGATGCAAAATTAACGGATAGGTTTCTGGCTTTTCTTCTGATGATTGTCAGAAGCTTGTAGGTGCTTTTAAGCAAGCAGGCGGATTTGCGTTTAATTGCTAGAAATTCAATGAAAACTTTTCAATTTTTTGGAAATTTTTGCTTAAAAGATTTTTCTTAACTGGTCAATACCCTCAAGTGCAAAGCTTGGAAAGCTTTTTTGAAGAACGCTATCCTGAATGGTTTTTTCTAGGTCAAAAAATGGCACTGCCCAGATTTTTTCTAGCTCGGCATTGGTATGAAGATTTAATCCTGTAATATCAACCCTTTTGTCTATAATTAACAAAGGATAAAGTGTTAAATATTTTTCCACATCTTTTATACTTCTCATAGCCAGCCCAATTCTGCTTTTTTCCTCTTCTGAAAGCTCGTTTTGTTCTTCCAGCTCAATCTCGCTTTCAGTGTAAAATAGCCCGAAATCTCCAAAATAATTCTCCCTGATTAATCTGAATGCTGGGATGTAAATTTTATTAATTTTATCTAAAATTTGCTTAATTCTATCAGAAAATTTCTCTTTTCCTGAAAATTCAAAAGAAACCTTGTAAAGATAGAAAGGTAGGAAAAATTTTTGCTTGTATTTTTTAGGAGCCTGTTTGGTCTGAGCATAACTAACCTTGATTGCTTTAGGTGGTTCATAAGAAAAGTCCCAACCGAGCTCGCACACTGGGCAGAAAAAAATAATATCATTTTCAAAGCCTGCTAGTGGACTGGAGCAGGTCAGGCATTTTAAAGGATATATTTTAAGAGCCATTTACCAACCGTATCTATTTCTTGGTAAGTTTTTAGTCATTTCTCCTAAAAATCTGCCCATACCTTCTGCCAAACGGTCAAAAAAGGTCTCTTTTGGTCTTCCAATCCACTCAGCGTATTTTTCATCACCATAAATAACCAGCTCAGAGCTATAGCGAACCATATTCCAGCCAAGAGCAACGAAAAATAAAAGTCCAGCAATAAAGAAAAGCAAAATCCAAAGCCCCAAAGCCCCTCCTCCAAGAATTAAAAACGGCATTTTTATGAGCTTGCCCACGCTAAATCCAACTGCTGAAGAAATGGCTAAAAGCCACAGAAGTCGGGAGCCCTGACGGGCAGGTGCTCGTGAATGTATAATCTTGCCTGTAATTCCGTCAATACTGGTATGAAAAGTTCTATCCTGATATCTCCAGCGAATTCGCCAAATCGGATAGTAAAGTATGCTAATTCTTTTTTCAGCTATTTCAGTATTATCTTGAACAAAGCCTAATTCTGGACGATTAAAGATTTCTTCTATTCTTTGCTCCGCAGAAATTCTTGGCTCTAAAACTGTCCCGTATTTTTCCATTTCTGCCCGATTGTATGAAATAGGGGTAAGCTCCTTCTCATTCATAATTTTGATAGGGTCAATTTCATCTATCCCCCAATTAGGAAGATTTATGGCAGTAAAAGACCTTATAAGGTCATTCATTACCACCCGAGAATCCACCTCCTTTTCCCTGCTCTGCCAAGTGGGAATTTTTTCTTTACGCACCGCCATACCGCTTCCAAGACGATAGTCCACTTCATAGCGAACTTTATATTGTGGTGAAGGCAGAGTTTTTTTGGTAAAAATCCCTATTCTTTTGGCATTTATCAAGTAATAGGGGACGAAAAATAATTCTCCTGCGTCAAAGCGAGCCTTGCGGATAATGCCAGACTCTACCTCGGGCATACGGAACAGCTCGGTCATAATGCGCCGAGCTTTTTTTGCATCTATTTGAGGAGCAAGATACTTTTGAGGGTAATAGTTCGGAATTAGCACTAATGACTTTGTCCCGCAGTATTTACAACTAACTACTCTCTCTCCTTTGGAAGAAAGCAACCCGCCACAGCTGGGACAGCCAAGGTGATAAATCCTTGCCATTCAATAGCCTCTTTTTGCTAAATCTTTGTTGAGAAAATAATAACTTATTGCTCCTGTGCCAAGATAAGCAAGAGCTATCATCCAAAATTTTGGCAAAAGAAAAGCCTCTAAAAGAAAAATACCGCTTAAAACCCCAAACCAAGTCATAAAATAACGGTCTTTGGCTTTACTTGGTGATGGCGGGAGCTCTTCAGCAAAAAGTTGACTGGAACCAGCATCAATTAAAGCCTGATATATGTTCTCCTCATACTTGTAAGAAATCTCCCAAAAAGGAATATGAATAAGGCTGATTTTCTTAATCCTATCTAAAAACCGCTTAATTTGTGGCATAGATAAAAGTTCATTTAGGTCAATCTCTGGAAGCCTCACCTCATAATCTCTTTCCAGCTCAGGCTCATAAGGAGCAAGCTTTCCCACAGGTATTTTAAATTTTTTCATCTCTGAAAATTCAAGCTGGCTTGCTGGCACCCTCAAAAAGCCGTTATCCAAGCGAACAAGCCAAAAAGGGATAAAAATTAATTTGGCGCTCACTACCTCAACAGGCTGAGTAAGCTCTTTTTTAAAAAGCTCCCTTCCTAAAGCTCCTTTTAGCTGTTCAGCCTGTAATCTCGGTTTAATGTATAAATGTTCAACAGTCTGGTCAGTTTCTACATAAAGCCGAGAATCACAATAAGGGCAGGTTATAAATCCGCTATCCTCTTTGATTTCTATCCCTGCTCCACATTGAGTGCATTTGATTTCCATTAAAAATTATTATAATGCTTTAAACTAACCAATTCAAAAAGTTGAGAAAACGCTCCATTGCTGTTAAAATCAAATCTACAAAATGAGGCTAAAACTCAAATTAATAACTTTTGATTACGGCGATACATTGGTCACCGCAGACCCACCTTATTTAACTCGCATCTGGATGGCGCTTAAAGATTTAGGAATTAAAAAATCCCAAAAAGAAGTTGAGCGAGCTTATCATATAGCGGATTTTAAGGTAGCAAAAAGACTTCTTGAAGAAAAAAATTTCAATCCCAAGCTTCATCAAATGCTTTTAGGAAAAACC
This sequence comes from uncultured bacterium, assembly GCA_964592965.1. GTDB lineage: Bacteria > RBG-13-61-14 > RBG-13-61-14 > RBG-13-61-14 > DRUE01 > CAZKMM01. The sequence continues at coordinate 20,589 of CAZQJX010000022.1, read as the reverse complement.
CTTCTTGAGGAGCTGGGAATTAAGAAAAATCAGCAGGCGCTTTTAACCGAACTTGCTGAATGGCTTTTAGGATTTAGACCAGAAAGAGTTATTGTTCCCGGGGCTGATAAAGTGCTTGAAGAACTCAAAAGCCGAAATTACATACTGGGCATAATCTCCAATAATGATGGCAGAACCCATCAGAAATGCCAAGAAGTCGGCATTGAAAAATATTTTGATTTTATCTTGGATTCAACCATTGAAGGTATGATAAAACCAGACCCAAAATTCTTCCAAAAAGCCCTTGAGCTGGGCA
>CAZQJX010000022.1:0-20194 GCA_964592965.1 uncultured bacterium | reverse complement strand
ATCAAAGAAGACCTAGGTGAAGGCGATATAACCACGAACATCCTTATTGACGAACAAACTAAAGCTAAAGGACTAATCATTGCCGAGGAAGAGGCTACTATTTGCGGAATTTATGTGGTGAAAAAGGTTTTTGAAAAACTTGACCCGCAAGCTAAATTCAAAGCCAATTTTGATGATGGTGATGAAGTTAAAAAAGAAGATGTAGTTGCAGAAATAGAAGGAAAGGCACGAGCTCTTTTAAGTGGCGAGAGGCTCGCTTTAAATTTTCTCCAGCATCTCTCCGGAGTTGCCACCCTTACCAGAAAATTTGTCCAGGAAGTTAAAGATACCCAAGCTCAAATTATGGCAACACGAAAAACCCTTCCTTTACTTAGAGGTTTGCAAAAATATGCAGTGGTTGTTGGCGGAGGATTGAGCCACAGGCTTAGGCTAGATGATGGAATTCTTATCAAAGATAATCATCTGCAAATTGCCGGTGAAATTAAAAAAGCAATTAAACAAGCAAAAGCCAAAGCCCCTGAAAAAATGCCAGTAGAGGTAGAAGTAGAAAGCCTAGAAGAGCTCAAACAGGCATTAGAAGCAGGAGCAGATATAGTGCTTTTGGATAATATGCCTGCCCAGCAATTAAAAGAAGCAGTAAAAATAGCAAAAGGAAAAGCCCTTTTAGAGGCAAGTGGTGGGGTTAAGCTGGAAAATGTAAAGCAAATTGCTCAAAGCGGGGTGGATTTTATCTCTGTTGGCGCACTCACCCATTCTGTCCCTGCCATTACTTTCCAAATGCATATTCACCCAGTATGATAAAAAACTTTAAAGACAAGCTGGCTAATCTGGGATTTCGCCTTATCTTTTTTTCAGAAATTGATTCTACCAACTCTGAAGCTCTGCGCCTGCTTAAAAAAGGAGCAAAAGACGGTCTTGTTATTTATGCAGATTTTCAGACCAAAGGAAGGGGAAGAAAGGGAAGAGTTTGGCTGGCATCTCCCCAAAGCTCCTTGCTTTTATCTTTAATTCTTGAGCCCAAAATCCCTCAAAACTATTGGGGATTAATTCCAATAATAACTGGTCTGGCAGGTGCAATGGCTATAGAAAAAACAATAGGGTTTAAACCCGGCTTGATTTGGCCAAATGATATCTGGGGAAAATATGGGAAAATAGGGGGAGTGTTGGTTGAAGGATATTTTAGCGAGCAAAGAAAAGCACTAGTTTCAGGAATTGGAATTAACATAACTCAATCTAAAGATGATTTTCCAGAAGAAATTCAAAATCGTGCCAGCTCCATTTTCATAGAAACAGGAAAAGTTATTGAACGAGACCGCCTTTTATTTGAATTTCTATCCCAATTTAAAAGCCTCAGAGACATTTTAGAAAACCAGAATTATTCCAAAATTGTTGAGCTATATTCAAATTATGACATAATAAAAGGAAAAGAAATAAGAATTTACCGTCAGATGAACACCATAACTGCTTTATCAATGGGAATTGATGAATTTGGAAAGCTGAAAATAAAATATGAAGATAAGCAAGAAGCCATAAGTGAGGGAGAAATAATTATGCTCAGGAGCCGATAAGATGCTTTTAGTTATAGATGTTGGAAATACCACAACTGTGATTGGGATTTTTGATGGAGAGGAGCTGGTTGAAAGCTGGAGAGTGGGAACCCAGGTAGAGCGCACAACTGATGAATATGGAATTTTGTTTAAAGAGCTTTTGGTCTTCAGCAAAGTGCGAAGAAAAGATATTGACGGAATAATTATCTCCTGTGTTGTCCCGCCGCTGAGACCGAGCTTGGAAGGGCTTGCTAGAAAATATTTTAATCTTGAACCGCTCATCGTAGAGCCTGGTATTCGCACAGGTATGCCCATTCATATTGATAATCCCAGAGAGGTGGGAGCAGATAGAATTGTTAATGCTGTTGCTGGATATCACAAATATAAAACCAGCCTAATTATTATAGATTTTGGCACAGCAACCACTTTTGATTTTATTTCTTCCAAAGGAGCTTATGAAGGCGGAGTAATTGCTCCAGGATTGGTTATAAGTGCAGAAGCTCTTTTCCGTGAAGCAAGCAAACTGCCGAGAGTAGAATTGCTCAGACCCAAAAATGTCATTGGAAAAAACACCATTACTGCTATGCAGAGTGGAATTGTTCTTGGATATGCAGGTCTGGTGGAGAATATTGTTCAGCGAATGAAAGAAGAAATTAAAAAGTCCTATCCTGATGAGCCAGAACCAAAGGTTATTGCTACGGGTGGTCTTGCGCGCCTTATCGCTAATGAAACCAATTGTATTCAAGAAGTTGATGAAAATCTCACCTTAGAGGGATTGAGAATTCTCTATTGGCTTAACCAAGAAGAACAGCAAAAAAGAATAAAAAAATCTAAAAGATAAACCCTTATCTTTCCATAATTTTAAATCCCAAAATTATTTGCTAAAATCTTCTCCAAATGGCTAACCAAATATTAGCTGTTTTTCTGGGTGGAACTTTACTTCTTTTGTATGGAGTTAGAATTGCTGGTCAGGGCTTGCGGGAATCCGCAGGAAGGCAGATTAAATCCGCTCTTTCCACTCTCACCCGTAACCGCTTTCTGGCACTATTCACAGGCATAATTATCACTTTTCTTCTTCAAAGCAGTTCCGCTACCACTGTGATGATGGTGAGTTTTGTTGATTCTGGTTTAATGACTATTTCGCAAACCATTGGCGTGATTTTGGGTGCAGGAATTGGAACCACTTTAACGGTTCAGCTAATTTCTTTTCGCTTGCATAATTACGCACTAGGAATTGTCGGGATTGGACTTTTGATTATGTTCCTCTCCCATCAGGAGAAAAGGAAGGCTTTTGGAGAAGGAATTTTCGGCTTTGGATTAATTTTTTTAAGTATCGGGCTGATTAGTGAGGCGATGAAGCCTCTTGGAGAAAATGAGCTTTTTAAAGAGATTCTGCTCTCACTGGGAAGAAATCCTGTTCCCACCATAATCCTTTCAGCAGTAATTACCGGGTTAATCCAATCAAGCGCAGCAACTATCGGACTGGCACTGAGTCTTTCTCTTAATCAATTGATTGAGTTAAAAACCGCCATCCCTATTGTTCTCGGCGCTAATATCGGCACCTGCGCCACCGCTTTACTTGCCAGCTTAAGAAGCAAAACCGAAGCCAGACAGGTAGCGGTTGCTCATGCTTTAATTAAAGGTATTGGCGTGATTTTATTCTTACCCTTCCTATCCGCTTTTCAAAAGCTGATTGAGCTTACCGCAACCACCTTACCCCATCAAATAGCCAATGCTCATACGCTTTTTAACCTCATCATTGCTTTTGCATTTCTTCCATTTACCACCCAGATTTACAGGCTGGTCAGCCGTATGCTTCCGGAGAAGGAGGAAGAAGAAAAAGAGCGCTTTGCTCCCAAATATCTAAATCCAGAGCTTCTTTCCACCCCTTCTCTTGCTTTGGCAAACGCAACCAGAGAAGCTATGCGAATGGCAGAAATTGTTCAGGATATGCTCTCTCTTTGCATTAAGCCTTTTACTGAAGCGGAGCCTAATCTAGAACTAATTGAAAAAATTGAATCTATGGACGATAAAGTGGACATCCTTGACCGAGACATTAGGTTTTACCTAACCCAGCTTTCACGCCATCCGCTCAATGAAGAAGAAGCTCAAAAGCAAATGGAGCTACTTAATCTTATCTACAATTTAGAGAACATCGGAGATGTGATTGACAAAAACCTTATGGAGCTCGCAAAAAAGAAATGCCGTAAAGAAACAGGCTTTTCAAAAGAAGGTGAACAGGAGATTATAAAATTCCATAAAAAAATCTATGACAACTTTGTCCTTGCCCTTAGTGCCTTTACAACTCGGGACGAGACCCTTGCCCAGCAGGTAATTCGCAACAAGCAGAAAATAAGAGAGATGGAGCAGGAATTTTATCACCGGCATCTGCGTCGGCTGGAGGAAGGGCTGGCAGAATCATTTGAAACAAGCAGAATCCATCTAGATATTCTTTCCAATTTCCGAAGAATAAATTCTTATATTACCAATATTGCCTATCCTATTGTTCGCAAACAAAAAAGCGATACTGCTGAATAATTGCTTTATTTGCTCGGGCGCTAAAAAACTGCTATTGTCCTTGAATTTTTCTCGCTCTTATATATTTTCTGATAATTTCTCGGCACTTTTCATCAATATCTATAAACTCTACTGCCATTCCTGGAGGAAAATTTTTGGGAGCGCCTTTTTCATATATAATTCTAATCACTTTCCCTTTAACTCTTACAGGCTCCTCGTTTTCAAAAAGTCTTAGTTCAAGAGCGATTGTGCTTCCAAGAGGTTTAGGTTCTTTGGTGCGGATATAAATCCCACCTTCTGAAAGGTCATAGATTTTTTCAGAATTTATTTTAACCCGTTCATATCTTCTTTTTTCCTTTTCTGCCATTTTTTAGAAAGTATAACAAAACTGCTTTTTAGGAGCAATTTACATTGACGATATTCTCCAGTGCTTTATAATAAGCCTTAATGAGAGTAAGAAGATTTTTAAGAGTTCCTCTTCCTTTAAGAATTGACTATAAACTTGAAGACCAAGAGGAATTTCAAAAAGGGATAATTGAGGATTTAAGTTGGGGAGGGGTATTTTTACAAATTGACCCACCACCATCTCCAGGCACAAGGATAGTCTTTCAAATTCCCATTCCTGGCGAGGCGGTGCGACTGGAAATTTGGGGCACTGTGGTTAGAGTCAGACAGAAAGAGGTGGGAAAACCCGCCGGAGTAGGTGTAGAATTTGATGAGCTTGACCACGAGGCAAGAAGCCAAATCCAGTCGCTTGTTTCTTATTGGATTCGTTCCTTGCTTCAAAAAGTATCAAAATGAGCTCTGCTCAAAAGAACCTTTACGGGCTGGTCGCTCCTGCCCTGCCTGTTGAAGGTGTTTATGAATATATAATCCCGCCAGAGCTTATTGATAAAGCTCAGGTGGGAAAAAGAGTGCTTGTGCCATTTGGCAGTAGGAAAATCACAGGATATCTTATTGACATCCGAAGCCAGGCTGAGGTTGAAAAGGAAAAGCTCAAGCCAATTATTCAATTCCTTGATGAAGAGCCTTTATTTATCAAGGAACAGATGCCTCTTTTTCGCTTCTGCTCCGATTATTATCAAACCCCTTTGGGAGAAGTTTTAAAAACAGCTCTCCCCTCTGGAATAAATGTCTTTTCAAAAAAGTTAATCAAAATCACTGAAAAAGGAAAAGAAAGCATAAGAGCCACCAAAGGCAAAGCCAGAAAACTGCTTGAGCTACTTGAACAGTTTGAAGAGCTTTCTAAAGAAAAATTATCTGTTTTCTTAGAAGAGCCTGTCTCTGATGCGCTTATTAGTAATCTAAACAAAAAGGGATTGATTGAAATAGTAGAAAATATTGAGCCAGCAAAAATCAAGCCTAAAATTGCTCTGGAAGTCAAATTAAAAAGAAAACCCAGCCAAGAAGAAGAGCTATATTTGGCTCAGCGAGCTCCCAAACAATATCAGCTATTTTTGCTTTTAAAAAATTCAGGTCCACTGCTTATTGACGAGCTAAGAGACCAGTTTAAAAATCCTCTTGCTCTGGTTAAGGCATTAGAAAAACGAGGAATTGTAAGCGTAAACAAAAAAAGAGTAGAAAGAAAGCCTTTTACTCTTGAACTCTTGCCTTATTCAGAGCCAGAAAATTTAACTCCTTTTCAAAAGCAAGCTCTTGAAAAAATTCGCTCAGCAATAATTGAGGAGCGTGCTGAGGTATTTTTGCTTTTTGGAGTCACTGGCAGTGGAAAGACAGAGGTATATATCCAGTCTGCCCGAATAGCTTTGGCAAGAGGGAAAACTGTTCTTATTCTTGTGCCAGAAATAGCTCTCACACCGCAACTATTGCATCGGTTCCGCTCCAGATTTCCAGAGCAAAAAATTGCTGTGCTTCATAGTGGTCTCAGTCCTGCGGAAAGATTTGACCAGTGGTGGCAGATTCTGCGTGGAGAAGTATCTATGGTAATAGGAGCTCGCAGTGCCATTTTTGCGCCTTTAAAAAATTTAGGCTTAATTGTGGTTGATGAGGAGCAAGACAGTGCTTATAAGCAAGAAAGCGGAATGAGATATAACGCCCGTGACCTTGCGGTTTGGAGAGGGAAAAATCAAAAGGCGGTTGTTATTCTTGGCTCTGCCACCCCCAGTTTAGAAAGCGTATATAATGCCCAGCAAGGTAAATACCATCTGCTCAAGCTTCCTGAAAGAATAGACTCCAGACCCCTTCCTCAAACAATAATGATTGATTTAAGAAAAGAGCTCCGTCCAAAAAATGAGCAACAGTCCGAGCTATCATCTATTTCAATCAGTCCTGAAAAAGAAATTGAGCCAACAAAACTCATCTCCCCCCTGCTTCAGCAAGAACTAAAAGAAAATTTTCGGAGAGGAAATCAGGCGATTATCTTTTTAAATCGCAGGGGCTTTGCTCCTAGTTTGATTTGTCAGAATTGTGGCTATTGTTTTGTTTGTCCGAACTGCTCGGTTGCTCTCACCTGGCATCAGAAAAGGACCAAACAGAGGATTTCTCCTATTTATGGTGAATTAAAATCAGATTCATATCTTCTCTGCCATTATTGCGGATACCACCAGCCAATGCCTCAGCATTGTCCCAAATGCTTATCTGCTGATATCCGCAAACTAGGTATGGGAACCGAACGGGTGGAAGAAGAGCTTAAAAACATTCTCCCTCAGGCAAGGATTGCCCGTATGGACAGGGACACTATGGGCTCAAGAAGAGCATATTTTGAGCTGATTCAGCAGATGGAAATTAAAGCCATAGATATACTGGTGGGAACGCAGATGGTTGCCAAAGGTCATGACCTCGCTGGTGTGACATTGGTTGGAGTTCTTTTAGCTGACCAATCTCTTAATATACCTGACTTCCGCTCCAGCGAAAGGACTTTTCAGCTACTTACTCAGGTGGCGGGAAGGGCAGGAAGAAGAGACCTGCCCGGCAAGGTGATTATTCAAACATTTAATCCAGAGCATTATTCCATTACTTGCGCACTTGCTCAGGATTACTGGAAATTTTTTGAAAAAGAGCTTGAGCTGAGGAAAGCTCTGGGATATCCACCTTTTTCAAGGCTCTGCTTGATTCGCACATCCAGCATAAAAGCAGAAGTTTCAGAAAAAGCAATTAAAGAGCTTGCCAAAATCGCAAGAGCGCTTAAAAGAAGAAAAGAATTCAAACAAGCAGTGAGACTGCTCGGACCTGCTCCAGCGCCCATTTTCCGGCTGCGGGCTCGGGCAAGGTTTCAGCTTCTGGTTTTTACCAGCTCTGCCCAACTTATGAGCAGGTTTTTAAAAGAGCTTTTAAAAAGATGTGATTTCCTTCCTTCATCGGTTCGGCTTGAGCTTGACCGAGACCCCAGCTCTTTGCTTTAAAGATTTTCATCAGCTTATAATAATCAGGATGAGAAAAAGGTTATGGTTTTGGTTTAAACTCCTGCTTTTGCTTTTAGGGCTGTCTTTAATAGCTCTTTCTGACTTAAAATCTCGCCAGCATAAGCTCAAACTATACCCCACTCAAGCAGAGCTAGAGGCGGTGCTTTCTGGAAGTCCTTTTATTAAAAGAAAAGAAAAGCCAATTCCTCATTATGAAGGAATAATCAAGATTAATGGAAAGAAGCGAAAAGCTGTTGCTCTTTTAACAGCGGAGCTTCCACCAGAAATCAGAGGATTTAACGACCAGATAAACATTCTGTTTTCTATTGATGAATCAGGAAGAATTATCTCTGTGCTTCCTATAAGTCATCGTGAAAGCAGGTATTATTTTCGGCTGATTGAAAAATCTAACTTTTTCAAAAAGCTTATTGGTAAAAGATATGATGAGCTTGGTGATATAAAAACTGTCACAGGTGCTACCATCAGCTCACGAGCTATTTTGTCCGACTTGCAGACTTCAGCTGAACTGGCAATGTCAAAGATTTTTGGAAGAAAAAGTCAAATTAAGCCATTTTATTCTTTTTCAAAAATTTATTTAAACATTAAAATATTTAGTCTTGTTTTTGTGCTTTTTTTGGGTTTGGTTTCAAAATTTTATAGAAAAAATTGGCTGAGATGGACGGTTTTTGGAGTTAGCTTTTTGGTCATTGGAGTTTGGTTAAAGACAATTCTTTCTCTGCCACATTTTTTTCAGCTTGCCTCTTTGCGAATAAATCTTACTTCTAATCCCTATCTGGTGATAATGTGTGGATTTGCTATTTTGAGCACGATTTTTTGGGGACCTATTTGGTGTGGCTATCTCTGTCCGTATGCTTTTCTTCAAGAGCTTTTGGGAAGAGCTGGAAGAAAATTTCATTGGCATATCTCGCCGAGAATTTCCAGAGTTATGAGAGAGGTCCGCTGGTTGATTCTATTTGCTCTTGTGGTCTGCTACTTCACCCTCCGCAAGACAGGCTTTGCTGAGGTGGAGCCGTTTTTCCATTTATTCTCTCGTTCTTGGACATTATGGGGAATTTGTCTGATTATTTTTACTCTGGCTATGAGCTTTTTTGTTCCTAGATTTTGGTGCAGGTTCTTCTGCCCAACAGGGGCAATTCTGCTTTTACTTTCCAGCCATAGAAAAATTCTTAAAGGAATAGAAAAGGTAATTAAAGAAAGCAAAATTGATGAATAATTTTAATCCACCCTTACGAGATGATATTTCTTTTTGCCTGCTCTTAAAACTATAAAATGCTCACTGGCAAGGTCTTTAAGAGTAAGTTTATAATCAATTTCTGCAATTCTTTGATTGTTTAGATAAACCCCGCCTTCCCTGATTTTTCTTTTTGCCTCAGACCTGCTGGGAAAAACTCCTGCTTTTTCTAAAAGCTCAACCAAAGGCACACCTTTTTCAAGCTCATCACGACTGAGCTGATAGCTCGGTGCCTGATTAAAAACCATTAATAGCTCCCCGTCAGAGAGATTCTCCAGCTTTTCATAAAACAATAATTTGCTAGCCCTCTCTGCCTGTTCAGCTTTTTCTCTACTATGAACCAAAGCAGTGACCTCAAAAGCCAGTTTTCTTTGAGCAATCCGCTTTTCTGGGGATTTTTTAACCTCTTCTTCAAGCTCCTTTATCTCTGAAAGCGGGAGTAAAGTAAAGTATTTAAGATACTTAATTACATCTCTGTCATCAGTTTGAATCCAATATTGATAAAATTGGTAAGGAGTGGTTTTATTTGCGTCCAGCCAAACGGTTCCCTGCTCGGTTTTACCAAATTTCGCTCCACTGGCAGTTGTAACCAAAGGAAAAGTAAGACCATAAGCTTCTTTTCTGCGGAGCCTGCGAATAAGGTCTATTCCTGCTGTAATATTACCCCATTGGTCAGAACCACCAATCTGAAGCCTGCATTGATACTGGTCAAACAGATGCAAAAAATCATACGCCTGCAAAAGCTGATAGCAGAACTCTGTAAAGCTTATGCCTTCTTCACTTTCCATCCTTAACTTTACTGATTCACGAGAAAGCATTTCACTTAGCCGAAAATGCTTACCGATATCTCTTAAAAATTCAATCAAATTAAGCTCACCCAGCCACTCAAGGTTATTAACAAGAATGACCTGCGAACCTTCGTCACCATATTTAAGGAAATGCTCTAGTTGCTTGCGAATTCCCTCTTGATTCCTTTGTATCTCTTCCCTGCTCATAAGAGGTCTTTCTTGACTTTTTCCAGAAGGGTCGCCAATCAGCCCAGTGCCACCACCCACAACAGCAATGGGCTTATGACCCGCCCTTTGCAGGTGCACCATTCCCATAATTACCAATAAATTGCCGATATGAAGGCTATCTGCAGTAGGGTCAAATCCTGCGTAAAAAACTACCTGCTCATCATTTAAAATCTTTACCAAAGATGGGTCAGTTATCTGATAAATAAATCCTCTTGCTTCCAGCTCCTCACATACTCCCATCTTCTTCCCTCCAGCCCACAAATATTAGCATTTAGAATCCTCCTTCTCAAATTCTTAAGGCTTGAATATATCTCTCCTAACGATTATAATAGCTTTTGATGAAGGTCAAATGTGAGGCTTGCGGAGCGGTTTATGAAAATCCCACCAGTATGATTTGCGATAAATGTGGAATGAGAATGACCAGAATTATTCCCGACCTGCAAGAAGAAGAGCCTGATTATATCCGTTGTCCTAAATGCGGTGCTCTTAACAAAAAAGACCTAAAAATATGCCCAAATTGCGGAGAGCTGATAAGAAAAGAAAGAAAACTCTAACTAAACCGCCTTGAAGACCAAATCCCTTATCAATGCTTCTATCATTATAAGTGCCTTACTTTCCAGCTCCGCACTAATTTTAAGCCCGCAAATCTTTTGGATACATAAAATAGGGCTTGCATTAGGTCTTTTATCTGCAATTTTTTATCATTATTTTAAGATTAAAATTTCCCGCTGGGTTTTTAACTTCTTTGCCCTCCTGCTACTTGCCTTGAGCATATTATGGGCACTTTTTTATGCAGAGTATCCCATTCAATCAGCCTTTTACTTTATCGGCTATTTGGTAGTGATACGACTTTTTGAGCTGGAGACCGCTCGTGACCAAAAATTAGCTTTGCTTTTGACATTCTTTGAAATCTCTGCCAGCAGTCTTTTGATAGTAAGCATCATATACCTAATTATTTTAATCAGCTGGCTTGTTAGCTGTCTTTTTAGCCTAACCCTGATTATAATCGCAAGAGACAGCCAAAAGCCTTTATCTGGGCTTTCTTCTCTATTTGGTCTAATTTTTTCAGCTAGTATCTTTTCTCTTGTTCTTGGCATTTTCCTATTTTTTCTTCTGCCACGACTCGGGTTTAGCCTGATTAGATTTTCAATTAGCACCAAAAAAGCTTGGAGCGGATATGCAGAGCAGATAAAACTAGGAGATGTCAACAGAATTCTAACCAACCGAAGAGTGGTTATGCGTGTTAAATTACTTAATCAATCCGCTCCTGTGCCACAAATAAAATGGAGAATAAAAGCTCTCACCCATTATGAAAACAATTTATGGAGCGGGGAGCAGAGAATAAAACGAATTCTACCTAATAAATACAATCAGCTTTTGACCATAGATGAAACCCCTCCCTCAGGCAAAGAGATTGAGCAGGAAATATATCTTGAGCCAGGAATAGGACCTGACCTTCCTGCTGGTGGGTATGTGTTTGCCTGCCAGATTCCATTTAAGTTTAAAAAAATATATCTATATTTTGACCATTATATCTCCCTTCCCTACGCACCTTTTGAAGGATGCCATTATCTTGTTTATTCTGTTATTCCGAATTTTACTCCTGCACAAATTAATCAATCTCTGGAGCATTTTAGAAATTATTTACTGCGATTTTATAAATCTTATTATCAAAAATATCTTGAGTTGCCTTCAGATTCTTCTCAGGTATGCAGGTTAGCAAAAGAAATTGCTGGCAATGCTCCTGATGACTATTCCAAAATCCAAAGAATTAAAGAATATCTTGAAAAAAATTATATCTATTCCCTTAAAAACCTTCCCACAGGTAAAGATGCTCTTAAAGACTTTCTCTTTAAAAGCAAAAAAGGAAATTGCGAATTTTTTGCCACCAGTGCGGTATTAATGCTTAGATGTCTGGATATTCCCAGCAGGCTGGCATTGGGTTTTGTAAGCGGAGAGTGGAATCAATCTCAACATTATTATCTGGTGAGGCAAAGCGATGCACATACCTGGGCAGAGGTAATCCTTCCCGGACTCGGCTTTCTAGAAATTGACCCCACACCTGCTCAATCACGCAGACAAGGTAGAATGAGCGGTTGGATTTTTCAATTTATTGACCCGATTATTTTCTACTGGAACCGATGGATTGTTGACTTTTCCATTCAAGACCAGCTAAGGGGGTTTCGCAAAATACAAGCCAAAAGACTCACCCTTACCTCTTATAAATTTCGCATATCAAATGTAAAGATTTGGTTAAAAAATCATCAAATTTGGGTCATTTTTCTGGCAATTCTGCTGTTAGGCTTTTATTTATTTGTTCAATTGGGCAAAAACAAAATATTCTTTTTTGGTCTTATCCCTTCAGGTTTATCCAGCGAGCAAAAAATTTGTTTAAAAATTTACTTAAAAGCCCTTGGGCTACTAAAGAGAAAAGGCGTAAAAATAAAGCCTTCTTGCACAGGTTGGGAAATATCTAGCCAGCTAGAAAATCCTTTTAGAAATTTAATTTTTCAGATTACTCAGATTTATTATCAGGCGAGATTTGGTGGAAAAGCTACATCAAAAGAAGATATCCGTCAGCTAAAAATTTATTTTGAAGAATTGAAAAAGGAAATTAAAAACCTTAGCCAGAAAAATCAGAGCGCTTTTTTGAGGTCAAATTCTCAATGATTCTGATTACATTTTCGTAATCAAATGGCTTGATTAAATAATCATTAAACAGCTCATCCCATTGACCAAGATTGCTCTTTGATGTAAAGGCAACCACCGGGATATTTTTAAGCTCTGGGTCAGAACGAATGGCTTTGGTTGCATCAAGCCCGTTCATCTCAGGCATAATGATGTCCATTATGATTATGTCTGGCTTTTCTTTTTTTAGCTTTTCAAGCGCTTCTTTACCATTAGTGGCAATAATAGTATCATATCCCATCTTCTCCAGATGCTCGCAAAGCGCCTGAAGAAGAAGCTGATTATCATCAACAATCATTACCGTAATACTCATCGTTCAAATTATACCACATTTTGATTAATGAAGCTAAATTTAGCTGGATTTCCTTTTCAAAATCTTATTTTTATCATCTTGATTAAATATCTAGCCAGTGATAGATTATTGAAAAAAACAAAGCTGGGAGTGAAAAATGCTGGATTTAAAATTAATTGTCCAAAATCAAAAAGAGATTGAACAAAGATTATCTACTCGTGGAGAAAAATATGACCTTTCCAAAATCGTCGCACTTGCTCAGCAAAGAGGAAAGATTCAGGCACAGGTAGATGAGCTACGCTCTCAAAGAAATAAGATATCCAAAGAAATTGGCAAGCTCATTCGTGAAGGGAAAAAAGAAGAAGCAGAAAAACTAAAAGAGCAAGCAAGCAAAATTCCAGAAAAGCTCAAAAAACTAGAAGAAGAGCTGGAAGCCTGTGAAAAGGAGCTTAAAGAAGAGCTCTTATTAATTCCAAACTTACCAGACAGCTCTGTGCCTATTGGCGAGACAGAAGAAGATAATCAAGTGGTCAAAGTAGTGGGAGAGCCGAGAAAATTTGATTTTACTCCCAAAGACCATATTGAGCTGGGAGAGCTTTTAGGAATTATTGATTTTGAAAAAGCAGTTAAAATTGCAGGGGCACGCTTCAGCCTTCTTAAAGGTGATGGTGCAAGGCTTGAGCGTGCCCTTATTAATTTTATGCTTGACCTTCATACCAAAGAGCACGGATACACAGAAATTCTCCCACCATTTATGGGCAATCGTGATACTTTTCTTGCTTCTGGCAACCTGCCGAAATTTGAAGAAGACCTTTTTAAAGTAGAGCCCTTTGGTTATTATTTAGTTCCCACAGCGGAAGTTCCGCTTACAAGCCTTTTTCGCGACCAGATATTAGATGAAGATGACCTTCCTATCAAAGTCTGCGCCTATACCCCTTGTTTTCGCAGTGAGGCAGGCTCTTATGGAAAAGATGTTCGTGGGCTTATTCGCCAGCATCAGTTCAATAAGGTTGAGCTTTATAAATTTTCTCATCCAGAGCATTCTTTTGATGAACTGGAAAGCTTGGTCAAAGATGCGAGCAGGGTGCTGGACCTGCTTGGTCTTCCATATCGTGTAGTTGCGCTTTGCACAGCAGACCTTGGCTTTGCCTCAGCTAAAACCTATGACCTTGAGGTCTGGCTACCTGGTCAGGACACATATCGGGAGATAAGCAGTTGTTCCAATTGCACGGATTTTCAGGCAAGGAGAGCAAAAATCAGGTTCAGAAAAGCTGGTCAAAAAGGCACTGAGCTTGTCCACACTTTAAACGGCTCTGGTCTGGCAATTGGCAGAACCCTTGTTGCTATTTTAGAAAATTTTCAGGAAGAAGATGGCACTGTAAAAATTCCAGAAGTGCTTTGGGATTATATGGGTAAGAAAGAAATTCATCCCGGAGAAAATTAATGTCTGGCTCCGAATGGGCTTATTGCCTTGCGCAGTTCCTCTTCGGAATCATTTTTCTTGTGATTGGTTCCAGCGGATTGGTTGAAGGAGCAAGTGCCATTGCCCACAGGCTTAGAATCAGACCTTTGATTATCGGCTTGACAGTGGTTGCTTTTGGCACCTCTGCTCCAGAGCTTTTCGTTACCACAGGAGCGGTTCTTCGCCATTCATCTGGGGTAGCGGTTGGAAATGTTATTGGCTCAAACATTGCCAATCTGGGCTTAATTTTAGCAGTGGTTGCATTAATCAGACCCTTACGATTTGACCCAAAGGAGTTAATCCCTCAGTTTTTTTGGATGTTTGGAATATATCTGCTTTTTAGCGCTCTTTTTTTCTGGAAACAGGGAATAGGGAGAATAGAAGGAGCGATTCTTTTTTTAGCTCTTGTTGCCTATCTTTTCTACTCATATAAAGTCAGGCTTATACCAGAAGACCAAAAAGTTAAACCCGCAAAGTTTAACATTTTAGCAAGCCTTATGTTTCTCTTAACAGGAATCTTTCTTCTTTGCATAGGAGCAGATTGGCTGGTAAAAAGCGGAATAAAAATAGCCAAGGCTTTAGGAGTTAGTGAACTGGTGATTGGGCTAAGTATGATTGCAATAGGCACCAGCCTGCCTGAACTGGCGGTATCAGTTTATGCGGGTATAAAGAAAAAAACCGCTATAAGCGTCGGGAACCTGATTGGCTCCAACATCTTTAACATTTCAGGAGTGATAGGCATTGCCTGTTTGGTAAGACCCATTGCAATGGAATTTAATGAGCTTGCGGTTCACATTTTGGTTATGTTCGGCATTGCGGTTGTTTTGCCAATATTTTCCAGAGATTATAAAATCTCTCGCTGGGAAGCTTTGATTTTGCTATTAGGTTTTATAGCTTTTGTTGGATATATCTATCTTCAAAAAGGCGGAATAAAATGAGCTTAGATGAGCTGATAGAAAAGCTCATAAAGGAGAAAAAAATCTTTGTTGAGCTGGAAGCTGGCAGTGGGCAAATACCTGTTTTAAGCGCTCGGGGAAAATCACTTGCTGAAGCTTGGGAAAATTCTTTGCTTGCGCTTTATAGATTTGGCACAAAAATTCGCACCGAATATGACAGAAAAGATGAGAAAGGCAATTTTATTGACCCGCCCAGCCTAGATGCGACTATGCGTCTGGTTGTTGAAGAGCCTCTCAGCGAGCCAATGATTCATCGTGCTTTTCCCGGCTCCCTTGAAGATTTGGAAGAGTATCGCCTGGAAGTGGTGGAAGGCATAAAAGACCACTGGATTCGCGACCCGCTCAACCCAGAGGACAAACGCTGGGAATATACATATCATGAAAGGCTTTTTTCTTATAAACGAGTCCCCCAAGAAAATCCTGTTAATCAAATAGAGAAATTGGTTGAAAAACTCTGTCAGGCGCCTCATACCAGAAGGGCGCAGGCAATAACCTGGCAGGTATGGATGGACCCAGAAATCGAGCACCCACCCTGCCTGCAAAGCCTTTGGTTTCGGCTTCTTCCTGTGGAAGAAAACCATTTTAAACTCAATTTAAACCTGCGATTTAGGAGCAGAGATGCTTATGATGCTGCGTTTATGAACGCTTTTGCGCTCATCTTTCTGATGAAAAAAGTTGCCCAAGAAATTGAAAAAAAAGCAAATTTTAAAGTAAGTCTGGGAAGATATGTTGATGAGTCAGATTCTTATCACATCTATGGCTGGAGAATTGAAGATTTTGAAAGAAGATTCATCAAGCAGGTTTTGGAAAGAAGCTTTGAGCAAAGAACCTGGACACTTGAATTTGCAAATCCCATCTTTGAATCCGCAAGACCAAAAATACTTGAAAAAGTTGAAAAAATGTCAAACAACACCAAATGATAGGAAAATTTTTAAATCAATTCCCTCCGAGTAGAAAAATCAAAGCGAATTTTCTTGACATAGATAACAAAATTTACTAAAATAATAAAAAAGTTCAGAAAAAATTTTCAAAAATTCATCTTAAAAAGCGGTTTTAGCTTTAAAGTTTCCTTTCTTGTTTGAAAACTAGTCAAAATTTTAAATAAAAAACCAAAGAAAGGAGGATTATGTTTAAAGTCGGAGATGTAGCGGTATATCCTGCCCATGGGGTGGGTGTTGTTGAGAAAATAGAAACAAGGCAAATCTCTGGTGAGGAAAAGGAATTTTATGTTCTGAGGCTTCTTGACTCTGATACTACTATAATGATTCCTAAAGACAGCGCCGAGCAGGTGGGTATGAGAGGATTGATTTCTCCCAAAGAGGTCCCAAAAGTCATTAAGTTCTTGAAAGAAAAGAAAAAAATAAAAAAATCCAATCAAACTTGGAATCGCAGGCAGAGAGAATATATGGAAAAAATCAAAACCGGCTCTATTTATGAAATTGCTGAGGTTTTAAGAGAGCTTTATATGCTCAGGCTATATAAAGAATTAAGCTTTGGTGAAAAAAAGGTTTTGGATACTGCCAGAAACCTTCTGGTCAAAGAACTAAGCCTTGTCCAGAAAAAAGATGAAAAAGTAATTGAAAAACAAATTGATAAAATCTTTAATGCCTGATGGCTATTGACCAATATGATGAGCTAGAAATTCGCTGTCCCCGGCTTGGTGGAGAGGTTAACTTCAAATATTGCAGAACCTGCGAAAAGCCTTTTTGCCCTCGCATCATATTTTGCTGGGCACAGCGGATAGATATTGGTGATTTCCTTGCAAAGCACTTTTCAGCAGAGGAAATTCACTCTGCGCTCAGTAAAACTTCTTCTGGAAAACTGGAAAGCCTGATTAAAGCAATGGATGAGGCTAAAAAGCTCACCTGACCCGCTTGCGCTCCTCTATTGCCAAGCGAAGGCTCTCCTGGTCAAGATATTCAACCGCACTAGCAACAGGCATTCCCCGTGCCAGTCTTGTTATTTTCACCGGATAAGCTGAAAGCTTATCAATAAGCACCGCTTCGGTCGCTTGCCCTTCTTGACTGGAGCTTAAACCAATTATTATCTCTTTTGTTCCTTCTGATTTTATCCTCTCAATAAGCTCATTAATTCTGAGTTTATCTGGGGTTATGCCAAGTTTGGGAGAAACCAGTCCACCAAGTATATGGTATCTTCCTTTAAAAATACCTGTTTTTTCAATCACTCTTTTAGATTTCCCATCTTCCACAACCATAATCACGCTAGAGTCCCGAGAAGGATTGGAGCAGAGCGGGCAAGGGTCAGAAAAAGATATATCACCGCATACTGAACAGGTCTTTATAGTTTTATCTAATTGGTCAAGCCGAGAAACAAGCTCCTTAAGAATTGCTCTCCCTTCACCAGCCAGCCAATAAACCAGCCTAGTTGCACTCTTTTCTCCAAAACCGGGAAGCTGAGAGATAATCTCAACCGCCCTTTCAATCGGATTCTTTTCTTTCACCCAGCTTAACCTCTTCTAATCGTGCGTTGAAAAGCTCCAGAGCCTTTTGAACAAAAGGATGCTCAATTAATCTTTTGCGATGCTCTTCCTGAACAATGCCCTGCGCCCTTTTCTTTTTTTCATTATCATCTTTTTCAGAGATACAAACTAAACTGAGCTTCTCCTCAAAGTATTCACTGGCGAACTTGCTGATTCTTTCTCTTTCTTCTCTGCTCTCCAAAATCTCCATACAAAAATCATTGCCTTTAAAAGCAATGGTTATCTTACCATTTTCTTTGCCCAAAAACTCACCGTTTTTTAAAATCCCAGCAATGCCCGGGCTTTTCTCCGCAAGATATTCAATAAATCCATTCCAATCTTTTTCTGCCTCGGTCGGAAAAGAGGTTGAGGTATTTAGCTGGGTTTGGCTGAGGTTTTCTTTTTCCTCAGTATAATTTTTTTGTTCTGAAGTTTGATAGGATTCATCTTGTCTTAATTCAAGCTCTTCTCTATCAATACCTGAGCCAACAAGCTTTTGTTCAAGCTCATCCAGCCTTGAAATTAACTCCTCTATACCAAGCATAGGTTTAATAGAAGCACATTTTACAAAAGCATATTCCAAAACCACCTTGGGATATTCGGTTCTTGCCAGTTTCTCTTCTGCTTGAAGCAGAAATTCAAAAATCAAATTTAACTGCTCCTCACTTGCCATATTTGCCTGTTTTCTCAGCTGGTCAATTTCAGGCTCGCTCAGCTCCACAAGCTCCCCAGGCTCTGAAACAAATTTTACCACCAATAAATCACGAAAATGGTCAATAAACTCTTTAAGAAATTGTTTGAGGTCATAACCAGCACGATATACCTGCTCCAATATTTCAAGAGCTGTTTTCGGCTCGGCTTTAACCAGTGCACCGCTCAAATCAAAAAGATACTGGCGATTAACACAGGCAAGAAGCTCAAACAGCTTATCTTCTTGAATTTCTTTTCCAGCAAAACTTACTGCTTGGTCCAAAAGACTTATGGCATCTCTTAAACTTCCTTCTGCTTGTCTGGCTATAAGCTTAAGTCCCTGCTCGGAGATGATTATTCCCTCTTCCTCAGCAATTTTTTTCAATCGCTCGGAAATTATCTGGGGCGGTATTCTCCTGAAATCAAACCTCTGACAGCGGGATTGAATGGTTTGAGGAACTTTGTGAGGCTCGGTTGTAGCGAAGATAAAATAACAGTGCTCAGGTGGCTCCTCCAGTGTCTTCAAAAGAGCATTAAAAGCTCCCCGAGAAAGCATATGAACCTCATCAATTATGTAAACTTTATATCTGCTCTGGCTGGGACGGTATTGAACAGACTCTCTTAACTGCCGAACATCATCCACGCCTGTATTGGACGCTCCATCTATCTCCAGAACATCTAAACTCGTTCCTTGAGTAATCTGTCGGCAGGAAGAACATTCTCCACAAGGAGTGGGAGTTGGTCCTTTTTCGCAATTTAATGCTTTGGCAACAATTCTTGCCAGAGTGGTTTTTCCCACTCCTCTGGGACCGGTGAATAAAAGAGCATGAGGAACTCGTCCCATTGAAATGGCATTTTTTAAGGTGCGGGTAATTGCCTCTTGACCTACAACTTCATCAAAGGTCTGGGGACGCCACTTCCTTGCTAAAACTAGGTAGGACAATTTAGCTCCTTTTCTTTTAGGGTTTAAATGACCACTATTGATAGCCAGGTGCACCGCAACGCACCGAAAACCCTGCTACCGTTGCTCCCTTCCGGGCCTGGCGGGGTTCACAGGGCTCGGTCGTGCGGGACCCGGCTATCAATACTGGTCATTATGGCGGAGAGAGGGGGATTCGAACCCCCGAGGCGGGTTTTGCCCGCCTGCACGATTTCCAGTCGTGCGCCTTCGACCAGACTCGGCCATCTCTCCGCTCATTTCTAGAATTTATTATCTAGCAAAATTCCAAAGAACTGGCAAATTCTGGCGGAGGGGGAGGGATTCGAACCCCCGCTACCGCAAAAGCGGTAGAGCAGATTTCGAGTCTGCCGCCTTCAACCACTCGGCCACCCCTCCCATAATAAATTATAATTCACCCTCTTTTCTTTTTAAAGAACTTTTTTAAAATTTCCTTACATTCTTTTTCCAGCACTCCAGAACAGACCTCAAAACGATGATTAAGTTTTGGGTCCTGACCAATTTGATAAAGGGTGTTAACAGCTCCTGCCTTCGGGTCAGAACAGCCATAAACCACCCTTTTCACCCGTGCCCAGACCAGAGCCCCGGCACACATCGGGCAGGGCTCACAGGTCACATAAACCGTGGCTTGTTCCAGTCTCCAGTCCCCCAGTTTTTTCCCTGCTTTTTTTAAAGCCAAAATTTCCGCATGAGCGGTCGGGTCGCAGGTAGATTCTCTTAAATTATGAGCCCTTGCCACCACCCTTCCATCCACCACCACCACACATCCGATGGGAACTTCATTTTTTGCCTGTGCTTTTTCTGCCTCTTTCAGGGCTAGCTTCATAAATTTTTCATCTTGTTCCAATTTTTTCTCCAACAAAAAAGGCGGTTTTGAAACCGCCGGAATTGCTTCTGGCACGCCCTGAGGGACTCGAACCCCCAACCTTGTGGTCCGTAGCCACACGCTCTATCCAATTGAGCTAAGGGCGCACC
>CAZQJX010000021.1:0-26202 GCA_964592965.1 uncultured bacterium | reverse complement strand
GTGAGTAGTTTTCAATTTATTTCATAAAGATAAACCAAAGGGTTTTCAAATTTTTGATTAATTTTAAGGGCTAGAAAAGAACCCTTCCACTCTCCCTCATTCCAGAGCAGAAAATATGTTAACTTTATTTTATCCTTCTTAATCTAAAAGCACAGAATCCATCTGTGCCGTGTTTATGAGGGAAGGTTTGCATAATTTTGTTTTTGATCAGGGCACGGGCGGAACTGGGCAGATAAGGCTTGGGGTCTTCCAGTTCAAATTCTCCTTTTTCAATTAATAAACTTATTACTGCTTGATTTTCTTCCACAGTCCAGGTGCAGGTTGAGTAAACAAGTATGCCTTCAAGTTTAACATATTGGGCGAGATTTTTAATCAGGGCTTTTTGGAGCTCGGACAGCTTCTGCACATCTTCGGGTTTTCTCTGCCATTTTATCTCCGGATGACGCCTGATGGTTCCAAGCCCTGTGCAGGGAGCATCAATGAGGATTTTATCAAAAACAGGCTTTTTTTTGCCAGAAAGATTAAGCGGTTGGGTAAGGTCTTGAACCAAAAGTTCAAATCCGCTCAATCCCAGTCTTTTTGCTTCTTTTTTCACCAGCTCAAGCCGTTTTTGATGAATATCTGCTGAGACTAATCTTCCCTTTCTCTCCATCAACTGATAAATCTCCAAAGTCTTGGTGCCAGGAGCAGAGCAGGCATCAAGGATTTTATCTCCTGGCTTTGGCTCTAAAAGAAGCACCACCACCTGTGAGGCTTCATCTTGAATGGCAAATAGTCCCTGCTCATAGCCAGGCAATCGCCTGGGAAATTTATGTTCCTCAATAATAACCGCATAGGGGGAGAATTTTCCTGCCTTTGCCTTGATGTTGTATCTGGCTAGATATTCAATTAAAGCAGACTGACTTGTGCGAATAGAATTGACCCGTAAGGTAATGGGCGGACGCTCATTATTAGCTGATAGCAGGCGTTCGGTTTCTTCTTCGCCGAATTGAACCAGCCACCTGCGAACCAGCCATTCAGGATGAGAATATTTTACAGAAAGACGCCTGACCACATCAGGCTCTGCATCAGGCGAGTGGAGCTTATTCTTTTTTTCCAAAAGCTTGCGCAAAACCGCATTAATGTAAGGGCGAGCATATTGAGCGCTTAGTTTAACTGTTTCATTAATGGCAGCAGGTGGGGGAATTTTATCCAGAAATAAAAGCTGATATGCTCCCAGCCGAAGAAGCGCTCTGGTGGTGAGGTCAGTTTGGTGAATTTTTCTGTCCATAACCTGCTCAAGGTAATAATCAATCAGGCGCTGATTGCGCACCACGCCATAAGCTAGCTCTGAGAAAAGTCTTCGCTCTTCAGGCTTGAGCCGAACTTGGTCTTGATAGTAATCAATCAATCGGTCAAGATATGCTTGGTCTTTTTCCACCCTGCGAATGGTTCGCAGGGCAAGGAGCCTTGCGGTTTTTTTCTTGGCTCGTGCCATTAATCCACCTCAATCACAAGCCCTTTTAAATACCAGCTTTCAGGAACACCAATCAGAGCAGGATGGTCTTTTGCCTGCATTTGTATTTCCAAAAGCGTTGCGCTTCTTTTTACCTCCGCCAGCGCTTGTTTGATTGTTTCAATAAGGTCTTTGAGTAAGAAGTTAAAGGAGCAAGAATAAGTAATCAACTTTCCGCCTGAGCCAAGAAGATTTAAGGCTTTTTTATTAAGCTCCAGATAGCCCTTTTTAGCAGAAGGTAGGTCTTTTTTGCTTCTGGCAAAGGGCGGTGGGTCTAGGACAATTAAATCAAATTGCTCTTTTTTCTGCCAACTATCCAAAATTTCAAAGACATTTCCACGAAGAACAGAAACATTTTTAACCTGATTGATATCCAGATTTTTTTCCAGCATCTCTATAATTGTGGGAGAGCTTTCAATTGCCAGCACCTCTTGAAAGTTTTTGGCAAGATGAAGCGCAAATCCGCCCTGATAACTAAAAGCATCAAGTGCCCTTGCTCCGCAGAATTGCTCCGCTTTTAATCGGTTCTCTGCTTGGTCAAGATATGCACCAGTTTTATGACCCTCATTAAGGTCAACCAGAAATTTCACTTCACCTTCCTCAATCTCCACCAGACTTTTATCTTCCCCTTTCCAGAAAAATTTTTCTAAAGCAAGGTTCTCCAGCTCACGGGCACGGGCATCATTGCGAAATCTTATCCCTTTGGGTTTGAGCTGTTCCCAGAGAATTTCAGCTATAACCGCTTTTAGCCGGTCAGTTGCAGGAACCAAGCACTGGATAACTATTTGCTCGTCATACCAGTCAGCAATCAGTCCCGGGAACCTGTCTCCCTCAGCATTGATTAACCGCACAGCTTTTTTGGGCTGGATTTTTCCTTTGCGTCTTTCAAGAGCCTTTTTGATTTTTTTCTTGTAAAACTCACGCTCAGGCACATTTTCTTCAAAGCTGATTAGCCGAAGCGCTATCCGTGAATGGTAGCTGTAAAATCCCCAGCCTATAAAATCTCTTTCTGAGCTTTCCACTCGCACAACTTCACCATTTAACTCTTCTTTGCGGTCTATAACATCGTTTTGAAATACCCAAAGATGACCAGATTTTATCTGCCTGAGCGCTTTTGGTCTTATCCTTACTCTGAACATTTTTATTTTTTTCTATATCTGCGAACAGCGAGCAGGCTGAAAATTGCCCGCAGAATATTAGCGCTTGTTCCCCAAAGGAGAGCAAAAGCAACCAGTTTGGAGCCATCTGCCCAGTTGCTGAATAAAAGCAGGTATCCGCCCTCGTGTGTGCCGTATCTGCCTGGTGTGGGAAAGGCGATTATTATTCCCAGAACAGGAATTAGCGATGCCAGCACTTTAAATTCAATATGGATATCAATAGCGGGCATTGCCAGCCAGACAAAGGTGCTTAGAATCAAAAACCAGATTGTGCGGAGCGCAATCAACTGAAAATACCTTTTAACCGGTGCCTGGTCAAATCCATATAATATACCTTTGCGAAGCCTGAGCGGGATTTTATTTTTAAATCTGCTCTTCCAGAAAACCAGCCAAATAAAAAATAAAACCACTCCCCCGAGCAGTGCTGGAAAAATCTTAAAATATATTTTTTCTCCGCCAGTTGTTGGCAGAAATACTCCACCAGCAATCAAGGCAAAAAGCACGGCTGAAAAAAAGGTGTTAAAGAACAAAAACGCTAAAAGCCCCACCACCTCGGCAATAGGTCTTTTAGTTTCTCTGCTGACCAGCCAGCTTAATCCGCCCTGACCGTAAACAAATCCCAAACTTCCCAAAAGCATACTTGCTAGCCTTACTTCAAACATATCTTTATAGTTGATTTTTATCTGGAATTTATTGAAGAGAAAATAATGAATAAATGAGTCCAGCGCTAATGATGTCCAGACAAAAATAAAAGATAATGAAAAGAAACGAACCGGCTCAACTTTTTTTAAAGCGACAAGGACTTTTTGGACAGGAACTTTTTTAAAAATCAGCCAGAAGATAAAGACAACAACTGCGAAAAAAAAGATTTGCTCCAGTATCTCTCTGATTTTGCTTTTTGTTAAATCTGACATTTTCACTAATCTAACTTTTTGGCATTAATTTTCAAGCCAAACATTAACAATTTATCCCACCAAAAGAATATGTATATCCATTACATTGGTTGCTGTGGGACCTGTGATAATTAAGTCTCCGAGTGGATAGAAGAAGTTGTAGGAATCATTTTCCTCAAGATACTCATCAGCTTCCATTCCCTGAGTTTTAGCACGGGAGATGGTTGTCCAGTCAGCAAATGCCCCAGCAGCATTGGTGTTTCCGTCGGTGCCGTCAGTTCCTGCGGAAAGAAAGAGTGCTCCTTCTAGTCCATCAATCTCTTTTGCTACCCATAAAGCCAGCTCCTGTGACCTTCCGCCTTTGCCCGAACCTTTAACCTTTGCTGTGGGCTCTCCACCTGCGATTATGCAGGCAGGTGCTGGAATAGGATTGCCTGATTTAATAACTTCTCGGAATATACTTCCATAAAACTTTGCCAGCTCACTTACATCTCCCTGCATAGAGCTTGAGAGAATAATGGTGTTAAAGCCCAGCTTTTTCGCAAACATACAAGCTGATTTTAAAGAAAGATAATTGGAGCCAATAACAAGATTTTGCACCCTTTTGAAAACAATATCTCCCGGCTTGGGGGTTTCTTCCCACTCTCCTTTAATTCCCAGTTCAATTAATTCTCTTACTGATGAAGGCACCTGCTCCCAAAGCTCGTATTTGACGAGAACAGCTTTTGCCTGCTCAAAGGTTGTTGGGTCTGGTGCGGTTGGACCGCTGGCAATAACATCCAATGAATCTCCAATCACATCAGATAGAATTAAACTGATAATTGTTGCGGGATAAATCCAGCGGACAAGCTTTCCGCCTTTTACTCGGGAAAGATGCTTTCGCACAGTATTGATTTCGTCAATTCTCATTCCCGCACGAAGCATAAGCTCGGTGGTGATTTTTTTATCTTCAAGGCTGATTTTGGGCTCTGGCGCAACCAAAAGAGAAGAACCACCACCAGAGATAAGGTTTATTACAAGGTCATCTTCGTTCATCTTTTTAGTAAACTCTAAAAGCTCTTGGGTAGCTTTCAGACCAGCGGTATCAGGTATGGGATGTCCAGCTTCTCTTAGCTGAATTTTTTTCAGACGCTCCCCATATCCGTATTTGACAATGACCAGACCGTCATAGATTCTTTCCTGCAGGCTTTCTTCCACTGCCCGAGCCATTCTGGCGCTAGCTTTTCCCGCGCCAATTACCCAAATCCTTTGGAACTGCTCAAGGAAATAATCTATCTCTTTTACTTGGAGCATAATTCCTTTAACTCTAAGGTATCTATGCACCGCTTCCATCGGGTCCGCAGAACGCAGAGCCTCGTAGAAGATGTCAAGCGCCATTTGCCGAAGACCATTAATTCTCGCCATTAAATCCCCCTTTAATAAGGATTTTTCTTAGCTTTCTTTGACGATTTGCAATTTTTAGAATATAATAAAATTTTGAAATGGGAAATTCTAAATATAGATTCTGTAACAATTGCGGAAAGCGAGTTGAGCCTGTATCGGTCTCTATGGGACCTGACGGAATTGAGAGGCTTCGCTGTCCCAACTGCGGTGCCTTTCTTGATGAACCAACCGATGATGCTAGCTTTCGGGAGGCTCTTCTTTCTGGCGAAGAAGAAATGCCTTTTAGTGATGAAAGCATAATTATTCCCAATTATGATACAATTCTTCTCGCAGGATATAAACCTGAGGTAATGAATATTATTGTTGAAGAAATGAGCAGAAAAAATCTTGCTCGAGAGATTGTTCCCTGCGCCAATGGTGAGGAGCTTATTATTAAACTGGTACAGGATTTGAACTCATCTGATGGCAATCGGGTTAATCTCATAGTTTTAGATGTTCCTATGCCGTATTTGAATGGCATAAACGCAGCCATTGGAATTCGTGCCATTGAAAAGACCTATCCTGGGCATAAACCTGTTCCTATTCTTTTCCTCACAAAAAAGCCGATTGATGATACATTTAAAAAAGTAATCAAATATGTTGCACCTGCCAAATATGCAGGACTGGGTGCGAGCGAAAATCCAAAGGAGCTGGCAGGAAGAATCTCAAGAATAGTCACTCTTCTTTCTCAGGAAAACTGGTAAGCTAAAGCTTTTTTAACCACCTTAAAAGAGCCTTCCTCTCAGATGAGTTCAATAATTCTTTATTGGCAGAGACAATAATTTTGGCTCCTGCTCGAGTTAGGCGAGCATTTCTTTTCTTTACGACCACCTGCTGGCTAAGAACCGCCATTCCCAGCTTAATAGCTAGATTTGAGGGTATGTCTTTTTCTGATTCCAGCCAAGAGATAAGCTCGGCTTTTTCCCTATCATCAATGCTTTTTTCCCAAATGATAGCCGGATTTTTGATAATGGCTCTGGGTTTTTCAAAAGAAAACTTTGCCCAGATGCCAAAATGGTCACTTAAAAACAAGCTCTTGCCAGAAGGGCTCTTGTAGGGCTGATTAAAAAGCACTTTAGCAGAGCTGGGCACAAGACCAAGCTCAGAAGAAAAATTACCAAACAAAATATGGTCTATCGCTCCTGAGGCAATTACGGCAAAGGGATTATCTTTGGGAGAATAAGTTGTGATTTTTTTATCTGGATAAAGATAGGTATAGGCATCTTTTAAACCCGTTAAGGAAAGGAAAAGCTGGTAGGAGATAAGGCAAGGGTCAGCATTAAGGTCCCCAGCAACAATGACCGTATTAGCTGATTTTTCCCTCTGCTCCTGTGCGGTAAATTCAGCTAGTTGATAAAATTCAAGTATCTGCTCAACCTGATTGATGTCATAATTAATCACCTTCCCCTTAATCCAAGTTGGTAAAATGCGAGGCATTATATGACTGGTTATAAAAAGAATTTTTTTGCCCTTAAAATCAATAAGAAAACTCGCCTGCGCCCGAATAATTTTTTCCTTACCTGAATATGGGTCAAAGCCAAAATAAGGTTTAAACCGTTCATCTACAATCGGGTACCTGCTCACCACCATCATACCGGTGCTGGATTTTGGGAAAGAAAAATGACGCATATTTTCCAGCAAATAGCCAGAGCGAGCCAGTCCCTTTTTTAAAATTTCAGCTTCCCAATTCTCAAAAACCTCTTGAAAAACAATTATATCAGGATTAAGCTCGCTCACTGCGCCCACAATCAGGGTCATTCTCTCCTTACGATACTTTGCTCCCTTAATCCCCCAAGTGTTAAAACTTAAAACTGTAAGCTCCTCCGCCATCACACTCCCCATAAAAAATAATCCTAAAATCCAGATAATAACCCTTAAAACCCTCATCGCCAATCACCTCTTTTTTCAAAATTTTATCTTTCCTAACCTAAGAGGGCAAATTTTGAGTTAAATTTATCTGTTTCTAAGGCGAATTTTTAAAAAGAAACTATCAATGGTTTCAAGGGGTCTAAAGTAGAAATTTGACAATTTAAGTGATTTACTTTAACATAGGAAAAAATTAAGTTATCAACTAAAATTATCAGGAAGGGAAATTGCCTCAAAAAATCATAGGGTTAGATTTTGATAAAAGGCGAATTTTAGCAGTGGAGCTTTCTGCACGCTTGGGAGAGATTTCCTTTGTTAATTCCTGGCAAAAAGAGCTTGATAATGGACTATATGAGCAGATTTTTGGATTCGCCCCACCGCTAGAGGAGCGGGATTTATTTGAATTTTTTTCTGACGAAGAGCTTGAGAATGCTGAGATAAGCATCTCGCTACCAGCACGGCTCTTATATTACCACGAGTTAGAGCTTCCCTTTTCAGACTTTAAAAAGATTCGGCAGGTGGTTCCGCTGGAGGCAGAAGGATATTTTCCTTTCTCGCTTGATGGGTATCTGCTCGAGTATCCACAGCCAGTAAGTTTTGACCATACCAGTCAGGTTTTGGCATTTGCTCTTGAGAAGGACAGGTTTTCAGAGCTTCTCCGTATGTTTGAGCAGATGGGCATAGACCCTGCCTTTTGCACAGCAGAAGGATTAAGTCTAGTTCTTTTTGAGCAGTCTCAGCCTGTGCTATGGCTTTTGGTTAAAGCAAAAAGCACCATACTAATTGGAGCTTTTTCAGGCTTGGTTTTTCTTTATCGGAGAATTCCTTTGGGATGGGAAGAATTAAAAGAAAAAGGAATTTCTGATGATATTTCCCAAACTGATATTTCCTTAAACAGCCTTTCCGAGCAAAAAAAGAAAATTTTTTACCAATGGGCAGATGAAATGCTCAAGCATATATCTTCAACTGTTCACTGGCTGGAGAGATTTGACAAAAATAGAAGCCTGCCACCGAAATTTGAAAAATTGATTTTAGCTGGCAAATTTCCGGCTATGCTTTTGGAATATTTAAAAGAGGCGCTTGATTTGGAAGTGGCACGATTTCAAATCCCTTCTTTTATCAAGCTGGAGGCTAATATCGGAGAATTTAATGAGCCGGAGCTGGCAGAGGCTTTAGGATTGGCTTTATGCCGTATAAAAAGAGAGGCAAGGAGACTGGTAAACTTCCGCAAAGGAGAGTTCGCTTGGAAAGCAGAGTATCAAATACCTTATCGTAAGCTGATATTTCCAGCGGTTGTTTTGACCGCGGTTTTGGTTTTGGGTTTAGTCAAAGCAGGGGGAGAGAGGAGTTTGCTTAAAAAGCAGAGCGAGGAGATAAAAAAGCAGATGATAAGTCAGTATCGGAGGTATTTCCCTAGCTCGCAAGTTATTGACCCGTATCGTCAGTTGGTTGGCGCCTATCAATCTGCCCAGAGCAAGCTTGATGCTTATTCTGAGCTTTTAAAGCCATCTGCTCTTTCGGTTATGAGTGCTATGGCAGAGCAGTTTCCAGAAGAGGTTGAGCTTATCATTACCAGATTTAATTATTCAGGCAGTAAGGTAAGAATAGAAGGAGAAACAGAGGACTTTGCCACCACCAAAGAATTTGTGGATAGACTGGGACAGGTGGAATTTTTTAAAAAAGTTAGCCTAGAAGATACACGCAGTATTCCCAGTGGAAAAGTAAAATTTTCTGTGCTTATAGAACTGGCAAGCCCGCAGGAAAAGGTCAATGAGTGATAAGACCAGCATACTATCAAGGGTAAAGGAATATATTGAGCGTTTAAGTTTTCGTGAGAGAATAATTTTGTTGTTCGGCGCTGTTTTTGTTGTTAGCAGTATTCTTTATCTTTCGCTAAGTTCTTCTCCTTCCAGCAAGCCAGCTCCTCAAAGTCAGATGAGCCAATTGCAGAAAAGTCAGAAAGATTTTGCTCAGATTTTAAAAAAATATCTGGCTATAAAATCCCTAGTTGACCAGATAGACAGCCGTCTTGAGCAGACCCCTGAAGATTTTGACCTTTATAAAAAAGTTAACGAGCTTATTCAGAAAATTGGTATAAGAGAGAAAGTGGTTAAGATGGACCCAGGTGAAAGCAGTGGCAATGATTATTTAAAAGAGGAGTATGTTGACCTGAGCTTTCAGCGGATAGATTTGGAATCTTTAGTTGAGTTTTTGAAAAGGCTGGAGGGTCAGCCCGGTTTGGTTCGCATCAGCCAGCTATCAATCAAGCGAAGGCTGGACAGAAGCAAAACCTTAGATGTGGTGATGAGAGTGAGTGCCTATTTACGCAAGCAGGAAGGACAATGAGAAAAAAAGTCTTAATTATTTTAGGTTATGTTTTGTTTTTTCTTTTCAGTTTTATTCTTTCTTTATATCTTACCTTTGACCCCCTTCCGATAAAAAGCTTTATTGAAAACAGTGCCCAGAAAAAAGGCTGGCAGGTAGAAATTGCGCATTTAAAGAAGTATCGGCTGAGCGGTATAAAAGCGTTTGAGGTGTATCTAAAGCAGAAGAATTCCCAGCAGGTTATCAAAATTGACCAGCTTGTCGCCCGTCTGAACCTCTTTCCTTTAATAACTGGCAAGATGAAAATTAAACTTTTAGCTATGCTTTATGGTGGAAAGATAAAGGGAGTGGTGGAGAGAAAAGCAAAGGCTTTTTATGCAGACATAGCCATAAATTCAATTAACCTCTCCAGAATGCGAGCGGAGCAGGATAATGGATTTTGGATTAACTCTCTGCTTTCTGGAAAGGTCAAGTTGGCACTAAAGAATCCTTCAGAGCCAAGAAGTTGGCAGGGAAATATCAGGTTATCTTTGAAAGGCGGAGAGATACCTGATTTTTCTTTTCAGACCTTTCAGGTTCCTGCAGTGAAGATTCAATCAGCCAAGCTTGAGCTTGAAATTAAAAACGGAAAAGCGCAAATAAAAACCATTGAGCTTAAAAGCCCGGATTTCCCTATATCTTTAAGCGGAGAGATGGAGCTGAGAATTCCGCTTACCCGAAGCATTCTCAACTTAAAAGGTAGGCTTGAACCTTCAGAAGAATATATTGCCAAAATTCCTCTTATAAAAACCGTGCTCTCGCCAGATAAAACTTTTAACTATCGGGGAACGCTTAGTGCTCTGGTTGGAACTTTTTAATCTTTGATTTTGCCCTTTTCTTTCCAGAACTCATAATCAACTTTAAAAAGCTGAGGATATTTTTGCACCATATCTACAAGGAACAAATGAAAGCAATAATTTTTTGAGCTTTTGGGTATTTGCCATTTTTCCTTGATTGCTTTTGCAAGGTTTTCTCCCATTCTCTGTGCGTGTTCAAAAGCCTGCTCTTGGTCTGCAAACATTCCTGGTCCAACAGCTATTGCCCGAACATAGCCAATGCTTTTGACGCCAAGAGCAGAAAGAAGCCCAGATAAATAAGCTCCCACCTCTTCATCTCCCCAACCAGCAGAGACGCTTATTGCCAAGCCGTATTTGTCCTGCAGGACTGGTCGGTGAAAATAAGCAAGGAGCCTGTCTAAAAAGGTCTTCATCTGGGCGGTTACAGTCATTACATAAACAGGGCTTGAAAAAATAATCCCATCACTTGATTTCATCTCATCTACCAGCTCCTCTAAATCATCTTTTTGCGGACAACTTCCTTTCATAAGGCAAACCGCACATCCTCGGCAATAATTGATTTTTTTATCTGCAAGGAAGATGGTTTTGCATTCAGCGCTCTGGTCGGTTTTTTTAATCCCGTTAAATACCTGCTCCAAAAGAGCGGTGCTTGCACCGATTTGCTTATGAGGAGTGGCACTGATAGCAATGATTTTCATTTCCAAAACCTCCTCTTACTTTTCTCCCACCAGACCCGGAAAAAGCGAAGATACAGGAACAATCTCATAGCCTTTGGCAATAAGGGCATCTATGGCAGGTGCGAGCACTTCTTCAGGGAAGTTTTTACCTCTGGCAGTGGAAAGATGCATAAGTATGATTGAACCATTAGCTTTGCCAAAAATTCCATCATCAATATTGACCAGCATTTCTCGGATTTTTTGAGGAGAGCGGTAAAAAGGAGAGGATTCATCGCTCAGCCAGTCAAGGGTATCATAGCTTTTTCCTCTCTCCCTTGTCCAATCAATGTGATAAAATCCCACCTGCTCTGCCCAGCGCCGAATCTGGCGATTGTGCTCACCATAAGGTGCACGCCAAAACGGCGCCATCTCTTTAGCTGTGGTTTGCTCAAATAGCTGAGCGGTAAGCAAAAGCTCTCTTTGCAAAAACTCACGAGTTATTTCAGGACGAGTCCAATGATGTCTGTTTTCTTCCCAAGTAGTAAGGTGAGGATGAGAATAGGTATGATTTGCCACCTCGTGCCCGTCTTCTACCATCTGTCTGACAATGTCAGGATAGGCTTCTATAAACCTACCAGTGACAAAAATGGTTACTCTCAATCCCTTCTCCCGCAGTATGTCAAGCACTTTTTTGGCATAGCTGGCTTCTCCACCTGCATCAAAGGTTATGGCGATTTTAGGCTCAAGCCGAGAGCCCCGAGAATAATTTAGCCCAGCTGTATAAGCTACCTCTGCCAAAGCCCTTCCTTTCCACTTAACCATCTGAGCAGGAGAAAAAATGACCTGCCCGTTCCCATCTTCTGCCATAAGTTGAATGATATTTGCACCACGAGAAAGCCTTACTGAGCGAAAAACAAATTCAGGTGCAGATAAATCCAGTTTTTTAATCTCCCTTCCATTAATGAGAAGGGTAACTCTTTTTGCTCCGGGCGCTCTTCCATAAAGATGAATAGTTCCTTTTTCAACAGGGATTTTTCCGGGAGAAAGCTCAAGTTCTGGTGGCTCAAGATAAACAGGCTCTTCCAGCTCCGAAGGATAGCCCGGGTCAAAATAAGGCTCTTTTTGATGGTGGTTGTTTTTATAATAGCGCAGAGTTATTCCTCCACCTGCAACCAAAAGCGTAAAGAAAAAAGCTAAAATAAGGCTGAGAAAAAAATTAGCTTTTCTGCGCCAGCGGTTGGCGTCTTTTTCTAAAAGATAAAGCCTTCGCTCAAGCTGGGTAAAATGTGAGATGGTTTGAGTAAATCTTTTTTCAAGCTCTTCAATTTTTTGCTGACTTGAGCTTGGCTTTTTAGGTCTTTTTCTTTTTTTCTCCTCTTGCTTTTTCAGCCAGTTTTGATGGCATTCTTCTGAGCAGAATATATGATGGTCAAGCCGAATCTGACACTGCGGGCAGATGGGCTTTTTGCAAAAATAACATTTTCTTCGCGCGGTTCGCTCTGGGTGGCGAAAGCAGTTCATTTTAATTAAATCTTTTCATTCCCAGTCCAGCTTGTCAAATTTTCTTTTGCTCATTAAAATTTAAGCGAGAGGTGAAAAAGATGAAGAAGTTTATGGTTATTTCAGGAAGTGGTCCTGATAAAGTGGGGCTGGTGGATATTATCTCCAGCTTTATGGCAGAGAACAATCTTAACATTGAAGATTCACGAATGGCGGTTTTAGGCGGAGATTTTGCTTTAATCCTTTTAGTTAGTGGCAAAGAAAAGGATTTGAACTGGCTCAACCAGAATATCAACAAATTAAGTGAGCTTACAGGATTAAATTTGACCTGCAAGTTTACAGGCGCTCCAGAGGAAAGGGAGCTCGGTCCAACCTTGCCTTACCGATTGGTGGTAGCGGGAATGGACCATCCGGGAATAGTTAACAAATTCACCTCTATACTTCACCGCCATCAGGTGAACATAGAATCTATGGAGAGCAGGGTTTATCCTGCTCCTTTGTCAGGCACTCCTATTTTTGTTATGGAATGCAAAGTAAGCGTTCCTGCACAGGTAAAAATCGCTGAATTAAAATCCGAGCTTATGCAAAAAGCAGAAGAAGAAAACCTTGACCTAGAATTTGAACCAGAAAAATAAAAGCCATAATGAAAGAAATTGAGAAAAAGTTAAAAAAATTAGGACTTGAAGATGTTGAAATAAAAGCAATAAAAAAGCTCTATAAAGAGTTAGAAAAAATCCTTCCCGGCATTGAATTTAAACTTTTTGGCTCTAAAGTTGAGGGAAAAGGAGATGAAGAATCTGACCTTGATATTCTCATCCTAACTCCCCAATCACCTTCTCCTCAAATTAGAAAAACAATAATTTATAAAATCTTTGAAATAAATCTTGAATACGAAACTAATATAAGCCCCTTAATTTTATCTCAAAAAGAATGGAAAGAAGGTTTTATATCTTACCTTCCTATTCATTTTTTTATTGAAAAATATGGAGTAAAGTTATGAATGAACAAAAAAAAGAATTGATTAATTACTGG
The DNA here is from genome assembly GCA_964592965.1 of uncultured bacterium. GTDB lineage: Bacteria > RBG-13-61-14 > RBG-13-61-14 > RBG-13-61-14 > DRUE01 > CAZKMM01. The sequence goes on along the minus strand of CAZQJX010000021.1, from coordinate 13,020 downwards.
ATAACAAAAGCAAAAGAAGCCTTAGACTCTGCCTCTGATGAATTTAAAGCTAAAAGATTATCTTTTGCAGTAAATAGAATTTATTACGGATGCTTTTATATTGTTTATGCTTTACTGCTTAAAAAGAGATTTAAAATTTAAAAAGCATTCAGGAGTAAGGTCAGCATTTCATAAATATTTTGTTAAAACTGGGTTGGTTGATTTAGAATGGGGAAAATTCTATGACGAAATTTTTGAAGCCAGGCAACGGGCAGATTATATAGAGCTTGTCAGCTTTGAAGAAGAACAGGTTAATGAATGGTTACAAAAGGCGCAAGCTTTTGTTAAAAAATAGAAGATTTAATAACCGCATCAGAGGAATAAAGTAAATTATTACTCTGACGGCGAGCTTAAAATCTTTTCTATTTCCTTTAATTCTCTTATGGCTTTGTCCAGTTTTGAGCGAAGGCGTGCTTCTTCAAAGCCGAAGCTGAGCTGAGAATCTTTCTCCCCCGCTCCTCTAAAAAGCTCATTTAATTTCTTCCTTGCACCATCTATGGTGTATTTCTGCTCATAAAGAAGGTGCTTAATCCAGAAAATAATCTCTAAATCCTGCCTCTGATATATCCTCTGACCAGTAGTGGTTTTTTTGGGCTTGAGAAGTGGAAACTCGCTCTCCCAGTAGCGAAGGGTATGAGCAGGCAAACCTGAAAATTTGCAAACCTCTCCAATTCTAAAATACTTTTTCTCTGGCAGGTCAGGTAGATTTGGTGGCTTTTGCTTCACCGCTTTTTATGCGCCCTGATTAACCTTTGCCTTGAGAATGTGGCTTGCCTTAAAGGTCACCACTCGCCTAGGAGCAATGATTAACTGCTCCTTTGTCCGAAGGTTTCTTCCCGGTCGGGCACCCTTTGAGCGTAAAGTGAATTTCCCAAATCCGCTTATCTTCACATTCTCTCCTGCTTCCAGCGTGCTTTTAATTATCTCAAATACCTCTTCTACCAGACGGGCACTTTCCTGTTTGCTCGTGCCCAGTTTTTCATAAACCCTTTCCACTAAATCTGCCTTTGTCATAATCTCTCCTTTGGTTGAAGTTAACGAATTTCAGCTCCGAGTTTTTCTCTAAGTTTGTGAGCAACCCTTGAATGAAGTGCATTTACTTCATCATCAGTTAAAGTTCGCTTGGGACTTTGATACCAGATTCTATAAGTCATACTTTTTTTGCCTTTGGGAAGTTTGTGCCCACGATATATATCAAAGAGCTCTATACCAGCAATCAGCTCGCTGTGCACCTGACGAATAGCATTAATTACCTGCTGATGATACACATCTTCATCAACCATAAAAGATATATCACGATAAGATGCAGGATATCTAGTTGGAAGCTTCACCTTTTTAATCTCTCTCTTATATTTTAGCAGAAGTTCAAAATCAATCTCAAAGATAAACACACGATTTTTAATGTCATATTGCTGTAAAATTTTCGGGTCAAGCTCTCCCAGCTCTCCTGCTTTTTCTTTTCCGAGCATCACCCTAGCGCTTTTGCCGGGGAGAAGATAAGGGACATTTGCGCCTGGCTCTATGCGTGCGCCTGGGAAATGCAATTGGTCTAAAACCACCTCAACTGCTCGCTTTATCTCATAAAATCCGCTCTCAGGGTCAGAAAGTTTCCAGAGGGTTTTTGGGTCCCTGCGTGCCAAAAGTCCTGCCAGCTTTTCTTTTTCTCTGGGAAGCTCTCCTTCTTTTTCAGAAGCACTAAAGACCTTATTGAATTCAAAAATCTTTACCAGCTCCTGCTGGCGGGCAAAATTAAATGCTAGATTGGAGATAAGAGCTGGAACTAGACTAGTGCGAAGAAAACTGGTATCTTCTCCAAGCGGATTTAAAATTTTTACTGGTTTAAACCCATCTTCTGGCTTGAGCCATTCAAGAGTTTTTGGGCTTTGAAAGTTAAGATTGATTACCTCGCTGAATCCTAAAGCAGAAAGAAGGTTTCTTAATTGTGAGCGAAAAACATCTTTTTCAGAACGGCGCAAAGGCTCCATTTTAAATTCAGGCATCTCAGCAGGAATTTGCTCATAGCCGTATAGTCTTGCTACTTCTTCAATCAGGTCAATTTCTTCATTAATATCTCCACGCCAGCTGGGCGGAGTTATTTTAAGCCCTTCTTCGGCTTCTTCCACCTTCATTCCCAGTCGCTCAAAATATAAAATTAACTTTGGCTTTTCCACATCAAATCCTAAATGGCGACGGACTTGGGCGGTTCTGAATTTTACAGGCTGTGGCTTGAGCAATTTCTGATGCACATCAAGTCTGTTTTTTAAGACCTTTCCACTAGCAAGCTCTGCCATAAGCTGACTTGCTCGGTCGCAGGCAAAAGCAGTGCCCAGCGGGTCAACCCTTCGCTCAAATCTTCTGCTCGCCTCAGTCTGCATACCGAGCAGGCTTGCTCCTCTGCGGATTACCAGCGGATTGAAAAACGCACTTTCAATAAGAACTCTTTGCGTGTGCTCGCTTACCTCAGAGTTTTCCCCGCCCATTATTCCCGCCACAGCAACTGGTCCCTCACCATCGCAGATAAGAAGAACCTGAGAAGTTAAAACCCGCTCCACACCATCAAGGGTGGTGAATCGCTCTCCTTCTTTTGCTCTGCGAACAATAATCTTGCTTTGGCGGATAAGGTCAAAATCAAAAGCATGTAGGGGCTGACCAAGCTCAAGCATAACATAATTTGTAATGTCCACAACATTGTTTATGGAACGGATTCCGCTTGCTTCTAGGCGCTTTTTCATCCAGTCTGGGCTGGGAGCAATTTTGACATCTTCTACAAGCCGGGCAACATATCTGGGACAGCCATCGTAATCTTCAATAATCACTTGAGCTTTTTCTGAAATTTCTGGCTGATGCTCCTCAACATTAACCTCAGGCAGACGAACTCCACATCCAAGAACTGCGGAAAGCTCCCTTGCAACTCCAATCACGCTCAGCCAGTCGCCACGATTAGGAGTGGGCTCAAGCTCAAGCACAGGGTCTTGCTCTTCAAGCCAGTCTTTAAGCTTTTCTCCAAAAGGAGCATCCTGCGGAAGAATGAGAATGCCTGAGTGGTCTTCACCCAGACCGAGCTCCCGCTCCGAGCACATCATTCCATTGCTTATCTCGCCCCTGATTTTCGCCTTCTTTATCTCAGTGCCATCAGGAAGTTTTGTTCCAACCAGTGCCAGAGGCACCATATCGCCTTCTTGAATATTATGTGCACCGCAGACAATTCCAAGTGGCTCTGCATCTGGCGCAGGTCGGACATAGCAATAAAGCAATTTATCTGCGTTTGGGTGCTTAGAGATTTTTTCAATCCGACCGATAACGATTTTCTCATCAATCTTTTCCAAGACTTCCTCAGGAACCGCACTTCTTACAGATGCTTCCAAGCCAATGTTGGTGAGTATTTCTGCGCATTCTTTGGCAGAAAGCTGGTTGCTGGTATCAAGATATTCTATTAACCAGCTGAACAAAATATCCATTTTTTAAACCTGCTCAATAGAATTGTTTTAAAAAGCGGAGGTCGCCTTCAAAAAACAGCCGAATATGGTCAATTTTGTATTTGAGCATTGTCAGCCGTTCCACTCCGAGCCCAAAGGCAAAGCCGGTAACTTCTTCAGGGTCATAGCCGACATTTTTAAGCACTTGCGGATGAATCATACCAGAGCCAAGCACTTCCATCCAACCGCTATATTTGCAGGCACTGCATCCCTTGCCACCACAAATCAAACAGCCGATATCCACCTCTGCGCTCGGCTCAGTAAAAGGAAAATAACTGGGACGAAATCTCACCCGAACATCAGCACCAAAGAACTCCTTTAAAAATTCCATCAGCACCCCTTTTAGGTGAGCAAAAGTTATATGCTTATCCACCATAAATCCTTCTACTTGATGGAACATAGGAGAATGACTGACATCTGCATCACAGCGGTAAACCCTGCCCGGACAAATTACCCGAACAGGTGGTTTTAATCGGCTCATTGCCCTGATTTGAACAGGCGAGGTATGGGTGCGAAGAATTAAATCTTTGCCCAGATAAAAAGTTGCGTGCATATCCCGTGCTGGATGGTCTGGTGGAATGTTAAGGGCGGTGAAATTATGATAGTCTGTTTCTGCGTCTGGTCCTTCTTCAATCCAAAAGCCCATTCCCTCAAAGATATTTATAATTTCTTCTAAAACCATAGAAACAGGGTGCTTGCTTCCACGCTCAAACCCGTATCCCGGAAGGGTTACATCAATTTTCTCTTTTCTTTTCTGCTCTTCTTTTTCCTTTCGCAACTGTTCCTCTTTTTCACGGAAAAGATTTTCAAGCTCTTTTTTTACCTGGTTGAGGATTTTTCCAACTGAGGGACGCTCTTCAGGGGGGAGGTCTTTTATCTGACTGAGCTTTTGGGTAATAATTCCCTTTTTGCCCAGGTATTTAACACGGATTTGGTCAAGCTCAGCCAGCTGTTGGGCATTGTTAATCTCTTTTTTTGCCTGCTCGGCAATTTTTTGGACTTCTGCTTCCACTTTTTCCGCTCATTAAATCAACTTTGACTGGCAAGAGCAGATTTTGCCTGCTCAACAATAGCTTCAAATCCGCTCGGGTCACGAACCGCAAGCTCTGCCAGCATCTTTCGGTTTACTTCTATGTTGGCGAGTTTAAGTCCATAAATAAAATCACGGTAATTCAGCCCATAATTCCTGACCGCTGCATTAATCCTGACAATCCAGAGCCTGCGAAACTGCCTCTTTCTTTCCTTCCTGCCCCGATAAGAAGCAGCAAGGGCACGGTCAACTTGAATCCTCGCCACACGAATGAGCTTGCTCCTTGCTCCCCAGTATCCTTTTGCCTGCTTGAGAATCTTTTTCCGCCTTCTTCTGCTCGCAGGTATTCCTCTTGCCCTGACCATTTTATCACTCCTTTAATCAAGCATTTGGAATAAGCCTTTTTATCCTTTTAGCATCTGCGCCCGAGACAAGCGCTGCTTTTCTCAGATTTCTTTTGCGCTTAGAAGACTTTTTGCTCAAAAGATGGCTTTTATAAGCCTTGTATCTGCGGATTTTCCCAGTGGCGGTTTTGCGAAACCTTTTAGAAGCGCTTTTATTAGTTTTGATTTTTACCTTAGCCACCTATCTCCTCCTTATCTTTGGTTTGTTCCATAGCTTTTTGAGCTTCTTTTTGTCTTTGGATTTTTCTTTTCTGCTCCTCTGAGTAGGGAGCGATTATGGTCACCAGATTATATCCTTCCTGCTTGGGGATAAACTCTGGCTGACCGAGGTCTGAGACCTCATCAATCACGCGTTGAAGTAGCTCCTTTCCCAGCTCAGGGTGAACCATCTCCCTGCCACGATATATGATAATCACTTTTGCCTTATGGTTATGTTCAAGAAATCTCCTTATATGCCTGATTTTGGTCTGAAGGTCATGCTCATCTGTCTTCACCCTGATTTTTACTTCTTTTGGTGGCTTTTGGCTGGCGCTTTTCTTCTTTGATTCCTTCTCCAGCTTCTGCCGTTGATACATAAACTTGCCATAGTCCATAATCTTAGCAACTGGCGGGTCAGCGTTGGGGCTGACTTCCACCAAATCCAGCTCTTTTTCCTCTGCCAGTTTGATTGCGTCTCTTGTCAGCATCACTCCCACCTTTTGACCGTTTTCATCAATGACCAGCACTCTCGGAGCTCTAATCTGATAATTTACCCGATACCGAGGCTTTTTTGTAGCTATGGCACCTCCCTCCTTGTTGGTTTGATTTTTGTCTCTGGCATTGCTACTTCAGAAGCTATTTTTTGCCAGAACTCTTCTAAACTCATTGAGCCGAGGTCTTCCCTTCCTCGTGTTCTTACTGAGACGGTTTTGGCTTTTTCTTCTTTATCTCCGACAATAAGCATATATGGTATTTTTTCAACCTCAGCCTGTCGGATTTTATAATTGAGTTTCTCATTGCGAAGGTCAAGCTCTGTCCGCACCGAGCGGGCAAGGAGCTCATCAGCTATTGCTCGTGCATAGTTATGATGCCTGTCCGCAATAGGAAGTATTCTTACTTGAACTGGAGCCAGCCAAGTGGGAAAAGCACCAGCAAAGTTCTCAATTAAAATTCCCAAAAACCTCTCCAACGAGCCAAGAACTACTCGGTGAATCATTACCGGGCGATGTTTTTCACCATCAGGACCAACATAAGAAAGGTCAAAGCGTTCAGGCATAGTAAAATCGCATTGTATTGTAGCACATTGCCACCTTCTGTCAAGAGCGTCTTTTAGCTTGATATCTATCTTTGGTCCATAAAAAGCACCTTCTCCCGGGCAGATTTCATACTCATAACCGCTTTTTTTAAGCGCGTTTTCCAAAGCAGTGGTTGCCCGCTCCCAGTCTTCATCTGTGCCGATATAATCTCTGGGACGGGTGGATAGCTCCATTTCAACAGGAAAACCAAAAAGCTCCATTACCTCAAGAACAAAGTTCATAACTTGCAAAACCTCATCTTCTAACTGCTCGGGCATACAAATGATATGGGCATCGTCCTGAGTAAATGCTCGCACACGAAACAAGCCAGATAAAACCCCACTTTTTTCATGCCGATGAACAGTGCCTAGCTCAAAATAACGCAGGGGCAGTTCACGATAAGAGCGAAGCTGGCTCTTGTAAATAAGCATATGAGCAAGGCAATTCATTGGTTTAATCCCGTATTCTTCCTCTTCAATTTTGGTAAAATACATATTCTCACGGTAATGGTCATAATGACCAGAGCGCTTCCAAAGCTCTGCTTTTAAAAGCGTGGGACCATAAACAATATGATACCCGCGCTTTATGTGCTCCCGCTTTAAAAACTCTTCCAAAATAGCACGAACCAATCCCAGCTTGGGATGATAAATAACAAATCCTGGTCCAACTTCTTCGTGGGTGCTAAATAAATCCAGCTCCTTTGCCAGCCTGCGGTGGTCTCGCTTTTTGGCTTCTTCAAGCCTGCGTAGGTATTCTTCTAATTCTTCCTGCGTGGGAAAGGCGGTTCCGTAAATTCGCTGAAGCTGAGGATTGCGCTCATCTCCTCTCCAGTATGCTCCCGCAGTATGGGTTAATTTAAAAGCACCCACATAACCAGTTGAGGGAAGATGAGGACCACGGCAAAGGTCAATAAAATTGCCATGCTGATATAGAGAAATGGTCTCGTCTTCGGGCAGTTCATCAATAATTTCCAGCTTATAAGTCTCTCCCAGCTCTTCAAAGATTTTTCGTGCCTCACTTTTGCTAACCTCTTTTCTTATGAAAGGAAGGTTTTGCTGAATAATCTCCCGCATCTTCTCTTCTATGCGGGGAAGGTCTTCCTGAGTAAATCCCAAAGGATAATCAAAATCATAATAAAACCCGTTTTCAATTGCAGGACCTATTGTAACTTTTGCACTCGGAAAAAGCCTTTTTACAGCATCTGCCATTATATGAGCGGTTGAATGGCGGAGGATTTCCTTGCCTTCATCACTTGTAAGGTCTATAAATTCCAGCTCACCGCTTTGCTCAATTTTTGAAGCTAAATCCAAAAGCCTTCCGTTCAGCTTGATGGCAACCACACTTTTGGGGTCTTTGCTATACCTCTCAGCCAGCTCTTTGCCAGTAACTCCTTCTTCTGCTTGGATTAACTCACCGTTTTTTAGCTTAAGCTCAATCATTTTTGCTCCTTTATTGTAGCTAATTAAATTAATGCCAACCAGCAGAAAAGTCAATGTATGAACAGATTCTTGGATAAAGAAGAGATTTTTATTTTTTTTAGTTTTGGGAAACATTAAAGAAAAGGGTTAATTTTCTTCTGCAACAATCTCGCCGGCACTGAGCCTGATTCTTCTTTTCATTCTCTTTGCCAGCGCCTCATTGTGGGTGACGATAATTAAGGTAATTCCTTTTTTCTGGTTGAGCTCCAAAAGCAAATCCTCTACCACTTTTCCTGTTTGAGCATCAAGATTTCCTGTTGGCTCATCGCATAAAAGTAGTTTTGGCTCCAATATCACCGCTCTTGCCACTGCTACCCTCTGCGCCTCTCCACCAGATAGCTCTCCCACCCGATGATAAAGCCTAGCTTCTAAACCCAGCTCAGCCAGTATTTGCTTTGCTCTCTCCTCTGCTTGTTTTCTATCCATTCTCGCAATTAAAGCAGGAATCATTACATTTTCCAGAGCATTAAACTCAGGAAGAAGATGATGAAACTGGAAGACAAAGCCGATTTTTTTATTACGGGTGCGGGCAAGAGAAAGCGAATCAAGCTGGCTCAAATCCTCACCATCAAAAATCACCTTTCCCTTGCTCGGTCGGTCAATTCCGCCAATGATATGAAGGAGCGTGCTCTTTCCAGCTCCAGAAACTCCTACAATGGCAAGGTTCTCTCCCTGCCTGACCTTAAAGCTAATTCCTTTCAGCGCCCGCACCTCACCCGCTGGATGAGGAAATATCTTTTCCAAGTCAATAACTTCTAAAATGGTTTTTTCATTCATAACGCAAACTCTCCGCTGGATTCATCTTTGATGCCTGCCGAGCAGGATAAATAGTAGAAATTAAACTTACCAGTATGGCAAATATGCAGACAAGAGCGATATTTTTTATACTTAGCTTCATCGGCAAAACCGCAAATTGATACACAGTTGGGTCTAAGTGAATTATCTGATACTTAATCTGAATCCAGCATAAAATAACTCCTGCTATTGCTCCCAATATCGTTCCTATTACACCAATCACTAAACCCTGATAAATGAAAATCCTCATTATGCTAGAATCGGTCGCTCCCATTGACTTCAATATAGCTATATCTCTATACTTCTCCATCACCATCATCACCAGTGTGCTGATAATATTCAGACCCGCTACCAGAACAATCAGCGCCAGAATAATGCTAAAAGCAAGCTGTTCCATTTTAAGCGCTGAAAAAAGCGGTTTGTGCGCATCTATCCAGGTGCGCACCCAAAAGGGAAAACCCAGGCGGTTTTCTATTTCTTTTCCAATTTTGTTCGCTAAATACAGGTCTTTGACCTTTACCTCAATTCCATCTACTACCTCGCCGGTGTGGAGAAACTTTTGCGCTTCTTTTAAATCAATAAACACAAACCCAGAATCTACTTCATAAAAACCAAACTGAAAAACCGCCACCACTCGGAATCTCCTTGCACTAGGAGCAAGCCCGAGCGGACTTAATGAGCCAAGCGGGCTTATCACCGTGATAATATCTCCATATCCGGCGCCGAGCATCTGCGAAAGGTCTTTGCCAATAGCAATTCCGGGAAGGTGCTCCTCGTCCTGATATACCTTTGGCGATAAATATTCAATTTTGCCTGCCAGCATATTCGCTCCTATGGTGGTGACCTTCAGGGCGGTTTTTGGGTCTATGCCTCTTATCACCGCTCCATTTACACGATTGCCAAAAAGAAGCATAACCTGACTTTCTATGTAGGGGCTGGCAGAAACCACACCGGGAACGGAGTTTATTTCTTTAATCACCTTTTCGTAGTCGCTGATTCTTCCCTGATAACTTAAAACTGTAAGATGAGAATTGGCGCCGAGAATTTTGCTCTTAACATCTTCAATGGCACCGTTCATCACACTGAGAACAATAATCAATGCCATCACTCCAACCATTACTCCAAGAATGGAAATAAGAGTTATTACAGATATGAACACCTGCCTGCGCCGTGCACGAAGATAGCGAAGCGCTATCATCCATTCATAATTCATCTTCTTCCTCTACCTTTTGGGAAGGTTCTTTGTCTGAAGGAAAAGAGCGCTTATAAAAATGTCTTGCCAGAACAGGATGCCAGCTAGTGAATTCTTCATCTTTATTCAGGTCTGCCTCTATGGCTTCGCAGACCATAGCTAATTTGGCATCAAGATTATCAATATGATGAATAAGCATAGCCTCAGCAGTGGCAGGAAGCACAGGCGAGCCCCATTCTCTCTCTCCGTGATGGCTTAAAATAATGTGCTCAAGTTCAAGCTGGAGCTCGCTGGGAAAGCTATCCAGCTTTTGAATCTTTTCATTGAGCATTTTCAGCCCAAGATAAATATGTCCTTGCAAATATCCTTCTTTGGTATAAGAGATTGTAGGGGTAAATTCCAGCTCAAGAATTTTCCCTAAGTCGTGAAGAAAGACACCTGCTAATAAAAGGTCTTTATTGAGCTGAGGATAAATATTGGTGACCAAAAACTTGGCTATGCGCATCATATTCCAGATGTGCTCCAAAAGCCCGCCCAGATAAGAATGATGTATGTTTCTAGCAGCTGGAGATTTCTTCAAGCGGGATATAAACTCCTCATCTTGAAGATACTGGTTAATGAGGTTTTTAAGATTAGGCTCGGAAATCTCATCAAGAATTTCTTTTATCTCTGCGAGCATAGCATCAACATTTTTACTGGTTTTGGGCATAAGCTCTTCCCAGTTAATAGGGTCATCTTCACGGGCTTTTCTCAACCGCTGGATTTTTATTTGAAGCTGGTCCCGCCATTCACCAACTACTCCCTCAATCTTGATAATGTCTCCCCTTGAAAATTCATCTTTATACTTTTCCGCATCGTCCCAGATTCTGGCATTAACAACACCAGAGCTGTCCTGAAGGTCTAGGTCAATATAAAAGGCACCGTCTTTGGTCGTTTTTACCCGCTTGGATTTAACAAGGTAAAAGCCTATGAAAGTCTCTCCCTGACGGAGTTCCCTGAGCCTTCTCTGATTCATTGTTCCCCTTCCTTAATCATTTGTAAAAAGCTCGGGAAAATTTTTTTGAAGATGTTTTATGGTTCGCTCCAGTGCCTGTTGATTTTCTTCCACCAGCCTGTAAGCTTTTTCACCCATATTCTTTCTCAATTCATTGTTGTTTAATAATAACTCAAGCTCCTGACAGAGCTGGTCAGAATTGTGAACAATTTTTGCCCCGCCTCTTTCCACCAGCTTCAAAGCTTCTTGCGAATTCTTTATTTTTGGTCCCAAGAGAACAGGAATTCCAAATCCAGCTGGTTCCATAACATTATGCACCTCTTTTCTAAAGCTTCCACCAACAAAAGCTATATCTCCTACCTTGTAAAGCTTATACAATTTGCCTACGCTGTCCACAATAATCACCCAGCTTTTAGGAAGCTTATTTTGACTTTGTTCCAGCTCAGAAAGGGTGAGTGAAGAAATATTTGCGGTTCTGAAAATATCTTTTAATTTCTCAATTCTTTTGGGATGCGGTTCATGAGGAGCAAGGATAAGCTTGAGCCTGTTTTTTTCATAAATCTTTTTATAAGCAGGGATTAAAACCTGCTCATCAGGCTCCCAGCTACTTCCCACCACAAGGCAATAGCGTTCGCCTTTCCAGATTTTCAGCTGAGCTAAAAGCTCATCATTAGGAGCTATTGCGTTAATTCTTGCCAGAGTTTCTGAAAAGCGTGTGTTCCCGGCAAAGCTCACTTTTTCAGAATCCACACCGAGAGAAATAATTCGCTCTTTATCTTCATCACTTGCACACAGGATTAAATCAAGCTGATTATAAAGCCGAGCAAACCACCAGCGAACCAGAAAATTGCGTTTAAAGGAATTTTCCGCCAAAGTGGCATTAATCAGCACCACCTTAATTCCTCTTTTTTTAGCCTGCCAGATAAGATTAGGCCAGAGGTCATAGCAGGAAAAGATAATCAAATTTGGGGTTATAATCTTAAGGAGCCTTTTCATATTTTGAGGAGTATCAAAAGGAAGATAGTTTGCAAGCTCAGCTTCAACGCCGCGCTCAAGCATAGGCTCAAGTGAGGGAGAGAAAAAAGTTAATATCCGCACCAGCTTTGGAGAAATCCTTTTCAGCTCCCTTAGAACCGCTCTTGCTTGAAGGTATTCTCCAACGCTGGAGATGTGAAGAAGGATTCGTTTTTCTTTTTCCCACCTGCTCAGCTCGGTTTCAAATTTGGAAAGAATATTAGCTCTTGCCTTCCAGCCCTTTTTTGCTTTGGAATTAAAAAGGCTATAAAGCCAAAACCCGCCAATTCCCAGCGGGAGAGCAAAATAATTGTAAATCAATTTTTCTATCATTTTTTTAAAAGCATTTCTTTAGCAGTTTGGTAAACCTTTTCAGGAGAGATTTCAAGCATACATTTAAAATGCCCTTTGGGACAGGCGCTTTTTCCGTGCAGAGAGCAAGGTCTGCATTCCAGCTCCACTTCTACCACTTTTGCCTTTTTGCTGTATGGGAAAAACCCCAACTCCTTTGAGGTTGAGCCAAAAATAGCAAGCACAGGTGTATTGACCGCTGTTGCTATATGCATAAGCGCACTGTCATTGGAGATAAGAAGATGAAGCCTTTTTACCAGAGCAGAGCTCTCAAGTATATTCAATCTTCCTGTTAGGTCAATAGGCTCTTCTGCCCTCATTGCTTTCATTGCCGAGCTTACTTGATAAGAAACTCCTTTATCCTCATTACCACCGAGAATAAATATCTTTGCCCCCAGCTCCCCAGCAAGCTTTGCGCCCACCCAAGCAAATCTTTCTGCTGGCCAGCGCTTGGTGTATCTGCTTGCGCCAGGAGCAAGTCCAATAAGATAATTTGCCTGGCCTGCAGATGAGATTATTTCATCAGCTTTGGCTTTTTCTTTCTCGGAAAAATATATCTCCGGCGGTAAACCATCAGGCTCTATCCCAAAATCTTCAAGCGCAGAAAAATACCTTTCTGCCACCGGCTGAAAGTTTTTAAGAAGATTTATCCTGAACCACTTTAAAAGCCTTCTCTCAAAAGAGCGCTTTAAATACCTTCGCTTTAGCCTCGCACCACAGAAATACCGAACCAAAATACTGCGGGGATTTATATGAAGGTCAACCACCAAATCGTATTTTTCTTTGCGGAGCGAGCGAATTAATTTAAGCAATCCCCAAAAGCCTTGCTCGGTGTCAAATCCAATCACCCGCTCCAGATGAGGGTTGTAAATTAAAAGGGGCTCAAACTGCTTTTTGGTAAGAAAATCTATCTTTGCATCTGGATATGCTTTTTTTAAAGCCCGAATTAAAGGAGTGGTGAGAATAATATCTC
>CAZQJX010000020.1:22661-27104 GCA_964592965.1 uncultured bacterium | reverse complement strand
TTGGGAATTGCCCATCTCGGTCCAATGCCCATCTCCTCTGGCGGAACCCCAACCACCTGATAGTTATGGAACTTGGCAATAGGCTTAATTCCCAGCTCCTCGCATTTCTCCCTGCTCATTAAAATGCAGGCAGCTGCGCCATCAGTCATCTGTGAGCTATTTCCAGCAGTAACGGTTCCATCTGCTTTGAAAACAGGTCGGAGTTTACTTAAAACCTCAAGATTGGTGGTTGGGCGAACTCCATCATCTCGGTCAAAGGTGAATGTCTCTTTGACATATTTCCCATCTTTCTTCACATACCTGGTTGCCTGCACAGGAACTATCTCAGTGAAATACCCATTTTTCTGGGCTTCAACCGCCCGCATATGAGAGCGATAGGCAAGCTCGTCCTGCTCCTGCCTTGAGATGCCATATTTAGCAGCTACAATCTCTGCGGTAATGCCCATTGCCACATAAGCCTGAGGATAGCCATCAGTCCATTCTGGATGTGGGCGCTGGATAAATCCACCCATTGGCACTCGAGTCATACTTTCAACTCCACCAGCTATAATAATATCTGCCCAGCCTACCATAATGTTTTGCGCGGCAAGGGCAATTGCCTGCAGTCCAGATGAGCAAAAACGGTTTATAGTTTGTCCGGGCACTTTGACAGGAAATCCACACTTTAAACCCACCAATCGGGCGATATTCAAGCCCTGCTCTGCTTCTGGGAAAGAGCATCCAAGAATAATATCATCAATCATATCTGGTGTAAGCTGGGGAACTTTGTCCATTGCTGCTTTGATTACCTGGGAAGCAAGCTCATCTGGTCTGGTATCTTTGAGCCCGCCTCTGCGAGCCCTTCCTCCACCACTTCTTACTGCACAAACGATCAAAGCTTCTCTCATTTTTATTCCTCCTTCCTTTTTACTGCCTTGATTAATTCCTTAATGGTCTGCCAGTTAAGAGCATATGTTCAAGCCTCTCTTGGGTTTTCTTTTCAGCGCAGAGCTCAACAAATACTTGCCTTTCCAAAGCGAGAATTTCCTCTTCATCCAAAAAGGCATTTTCAGGAGCATCTCCACCGCCCAGCACCCAAGCAAGCCTGCGAGCAATATGGCAGTCATAATCAGTTATGTAATTTCCCTGACGCATATTGTAAACAAACACATTAATCATACCCCGCAGGTTATCTCCCATTACCTGAATCTTGCGCTTTTCTGGTGGCTTAAAGCCTGCCTGCCACATAGCCAAGACCTCGCGCTTGGCTTCAGCAATCAGGTGGTCGCGGTTAAAGATGATTTTATCCCAGGGACGCAAAAATCCCATTTCCCGCGCTTCTTTGGCGCTGTTGGAAGTGCGGGCAGTGGCTATGGTTTCAAACACGGTTTGCACAAAAGGCTGAAGGTCATAAAGCCTTGCCTGCTTGGGAATGAAATTCTGATAGTGGCGGAGCATAAGCATAGTGCCACCACCGCCAGGAATTAATCCAACTCCTACCTCTACCAAGCCCATAAACAAGTCCATTGCTGCTACCATCTTATTACAGCTCATTGCCACCTCTGCACCACCGCCCAAAGTCATTCCATAAGGAGTGGAGACAACAGGAACTTTGGAGTAATAAAGCCTGAGGTTGGTCTCCTGAAAGTATTTCACCACCCGCTCAATTTCATCAAACCTTCCTTCTTTGGCTCCCTGGAGAACAACATTGATGTTAGCACCAGCGCTGAAAGCCCCGGGAATGGCATTGCTCTGATTGCCAATTACCACGCCCACGCCTTTCTCTTCTGCTAAATCCACTGCTTTGTTCATCATTTTCATCATATCTTCATCAAGCGCATTCATAACTGAATGGAACTCAACGCAGTAAACTCCGTCGCCGAGGTCAATGATGCTGGCGGTTGGGCAGGTATCAATGACCTTTTTGGCTTCCTTAAGGTCTTTGAGAATAATCACATTGGGATTTTCTGGAACAGGCACATAATCTTTTTTCTTGAAATCATAGTAGTAGGTTTTTCCGCCTTTCTTTTTGTAGAAAGAATATTTGCGGTTCTTGAGCATCTCTTCAATTTTCTTGGGAATCTTGTAGCCTTCTTTTTTCATTCGGGCAACAGATTCTTTTAAGCCAACCGCATCCCAAGCCTCAAAAGGACCAAGGTCAAAGTTAAATCCCCATTTCATTGCATTATCTATATCAACGATGGTATTGGCGATTTCACCGATTTTTTCCGCTGCATAAATGCTGGTTCCAGCAAATACCTTCCAGGCAAACTGACCATATTTGTCTTTAAGATTTACTACCGCTTTAACGCGCTTAGCAGGGTTTTGCTCAAGCTGAACCATTGCTAGAGCATCGCTTTTTTCTGGTGCCTGCTCCCTGTATTCAAGGGTCTGGGGGTCAATGACCAAAAATTTCTTCTTTTCTACTCGCTGGTAAAATCCCTTTCCTGCCTTGTTGCCCAATAGTCCTTTTTCTACCATTTTCTCAACAAATTCAGGCAAGGTGAAGAACTGCTCTGCTTCTTTGGGCTTGACCAGCGGAGCTGTATTGTGGGCAATATGAACAAGAGTATCAATTCCGACCATATCAGCGGTGCGGAAAAGCGCACTTTTTGGGCGCGCCATTGGCGGACCCATCACCATATCAACCTCTTCAATTTTCAATCCCAGCTCAAGCATTGCCCGAAGCGCATAAATCATTCCCGCAACACCAATTCGGTTGGCAATAAAATTAGGAGTATCTTTGGCAATGACAACGCCCTTTCCCAGCTCTCGCTCGCAGAACCAGCACATAAATTCAACAATTTCCTTTTTAGTCTTGGGATGAGGAATGATTTCCAAAAGATGCATAAACCGAACAGGATTAAAGAAATGCGTGCCAAGAAAATGATTTTGCATTTCTGGAGTCATTACCTCTGCGATGTCGCGGATTCTGATTCCGCTAGTGTTAGTGGAGATGATGGCGTGTTTGTTCCAGTATTTTTTTACCCTCTTGAAAAGGTCTTGCTTGATTTTGAGATTTTCCACCACCACTTCAATAATCCAATCGCACTCACGGAGCCAATCCATATTGTCCTCAAAATTTCCCACCTTAACCCGCTCAGCATCTTCTTTGCTCATAAAACCGCTCTGCTTGGCTTTGAGCTGACCTTCTAAACCCTTCATAGCGAATTTGTTGCGGAATTCTGGACTTTGCTCAGTAAGCCCTTTCTTTTTGTCCTCCTCGGTCAGCTCGGGCGGAACGATATCAAGCAGATAAACCTCAATACCTGCACTGGCAAGATGAGCTGCAATTTGAGCTCCCATTACACCAGCGCCCAGAACTGCAGCGCGCTTAATTTCTCTTTTTTGCTTCATTTACTTCCTCCTTTCCTGTTTCTTTCGTAAGATTAAAATTTTAATAAAAATTTACCTTACTTTCCCTTAAATTCAAATTTAAAGGAACTTGTTCTAAACAAAATTTCTGTTCACCGGATACGAAAAATGAACTACTACATTGGGTATATAGAATCAAGTGCTGGAAATGTAAAAACTGCTTATTCAAAACTGCAATTAATCATCATATTGATGACCAATGGATTTGTCAAGCAGGTTTTAAACAAGATAAAATCACAAAGGTGAAATTGACAACTTCCTTTATCAAAGCTAAACTTTTCAGGCGGTTGGAACAGGAGGGAGAGAATGAAGATTGTTCTAGCTTATTCAGGTGGATTGGATACCTCGGTTATTCTCAGCTGGCTTAAAGAGCGCTATCAGGCAGAGGTTGTTGCGGTTTATGTTGACCTTGGGCAGAAGGAAAATAAGGTGCAGATCAGAAAAAAAGCTTTGCGGACAGGTGCGAGCAAAATCTATTTTGTTGATGCCAGAAGGGAGCTGGTAAGGGATTATTTTTTCCCAGTGCTCAAAGCCGGGGCAAGATATGAAGACCAGTATCTTATGGGCACAAGCATTGCTCGTCCTTTGATCGCTAAAAAGCTTGTAGAAGTGGCAAAAAAGGAGCGGGCAGGATATATAGCGCACGGAGCAACTGGCAAGGGCAATGACCAGGTAAGATTTGAGTTAAGCATAGCCTCTCTTGCACCAGAAATTAAGGTCATAGCTCCTTGGCGGGAATGGGATTTTCAAGGAAGAGGCGACCTTATTGAATATGCAAGAAAGCATAACATTCCGGTTCCAGTTAGTGCGGACAAGCCTTATTCTATGGATGCGAATTTGCTTCATATAAGTTATGAAGGTGGCATACTTGAAGACCCGTGGCGAGAGCCTGATGAGGATATGTTCCAAATGACCACTTCTCCAGAACGAGCACCTGATAAACCAGAAGTGATTCGTATAGCCTTTAATAAAGGCGTGCCTGTTTCCATCAATGGCAGGAAGTATGAGCCAGAAGTGCTTTTGGATAAGCTGAACAAAATCGCAGGTAAAAACGGCGTGGGCAGGGTGGATATTGTTGAGAGCAGATAT
>CAZQJX010000020.1:0-22561 GCA_964592965.1 uncultured bacterium | reverse complement strand
TGGTTTTAGGAAGAAGGAGCGAGCTAAGTTTGTATCAGCCTGCGATGGTGAGTTTTGACCAAGCGGGTGGATATAATCAACAAGATGCAACTGGGTTTATCAATCTCAACTCGCTTAGGCTCCGGATTTTGACAATGACAAAAAAAGCAACAGAAAAAAGCAGGAGGAGTTGAAAAATGAAAAAGAAGTTCTTACTCACACCAGGTCCCACTCCGGTTCCGGAGAGGGTGCTTTTAAGAATGAGTGAGCCCATTATTCATCACCGTCATCCTGAATTTCGCGAGATTTTAGCTGAGGTAAGAGAAGGGCTTAAATATCTTTTTCAGACCAAAAATGAAGTTTTAATTTTTGCCTCTAGCGGAACCGGTGCGATGGAAGGAGCGGTAGCTAATACTTTGTCAAGAGGCGACCGTGTGTTGGTAGTGAGAGGGGGAAAATTCGGAGAAAGATGGGCAGAAATTTCTTCCGCTTATGGACTTGAGGTTGATAACATTGATGTTGAGTGGGGAGAGGCAGTCTCAGTTGAACAAATAAAAGAAAGGCTTGGGAAAGACAGCTACAAAGCGATTTTAATTCAGGCAAGTGAGACTTCCACAGGGGTTAAGCATCCGATAAAGGAAATTGCGGAGCTTGTCGCAGATACTGATACCCTTTTGATTGTAGATGGCATTACTGCGGTGGGAGTTTTCCCCATTCCTTTTGATGAATGGAGGTTGGATGTGCTGGTGACCGGCTCGCAGAAGGCGCTTATGCTTCCGCCTGGTTTGAGCTTTGCCTGCTTGAGCGAAAAGGCTTGGAAAGCCTGTGAGCGCTCAGACCTTCCTAAGTATTATTTTGACTTTAAAAAAGAGCGAAAGAATCTGGAGAATAATCAAACCTCATACACTCCTGCCATTAGTTTGATTGTGGGTTTACGAGAAGCCCTTAAAATGATAAAAGAGACAGGGCTAGAGAAAATTTTTGATGAAACCGCTAAAATGGCACGGGCAACAAGAGAAGCTATGATTGCGCTTGGTCTTGAGCTTTTTGCTTCTCGCTCTCCCAGCGAAGCCTGTACAGCGGTCAAGGCGCCTCAAGGTATTGATAGCCAAAAACTCGTTAAGTTGATGCGAGAAAAATATGGCTTTACCATTGCAGGCGGGCAGGGCAAGGCAAAAGGAAAAATCTTTCGCATTGCTCATATGGGCTATATTAGCAAGTATGAGCTAATTGCTTGCATTTCTGCACTTGAGGAGGCGCTTTTGGAGCTTGGATACCAGCTTGAGCTTGGCGCAGGTGTCAAAAGAGCAATGGAGATTTTAGCTGATTAAAGCATCAGGAGGGATGACAGATGAAAGTGCTGGTCACAGATAAGTTTGCACCAGAAGGAATTGAGCTTTTCAAGCAGGCACCGGGAATAACTGTGGACTACCGCCCCGGCACCGAGCCCGAGGAGCTTAAGAAAATTATAGGAGATTATGACGGCTTAGCAGTAAGAAGCGCTACCAAAGTCACCAAAGAGATTATTGATGCAGGCAAAAAGCTTCGGGTGATTGGAAGAGCAGGAATTGGTGTGGACAATATTGATGTTGAATATGCCACCCAAAAAGGCATTGTGGTAATGAACACCCCCGGTGGAAATGCAGTTACTACTGCTGAGCATACCATAAGCCTTATGCTTGCTTTGGCAAGAAAGATTCCACAAGCATATTACTCAATGAAGCAGAAAAAATGGGAAAAAGGCAAATTCACCGGTGTGGAAATTCAAGGAAAGACTTTGGGAATAATAGGTCTTGGAAATATTGGCAGGGTGGTTGCAGACAGGGCACTTGGCTTGAAGATGAAAGTTTTGGTTTATGACCCTTTTATCAGTGAGGATGTAGCAAGGAAGCTGGGAGTAGAGATGGTAAGTTTTGATGAGCTACTTTCCCGCTCTGATTTTATCACCATTCATGTTCCCAAAACTGAAGAGACCAAGAATATGGTCAGAAAAGAGACCATCAGTAAGATGAAAGATGGGGTTAGAATTATAAACTGTGCTCGGGGCGGGATTGTTAATGAAAAGGATTTAGTAGAGGCAATTAAATCTGGAAAAGTTGCAGGCGCAGCGCTAGATGTTTTTGAAAAAGAGCCTCCAGATTTTGGAGAGCTTTTTGAGCTAGATGAAGTTATTTTTACGCCTCATCTTGGGGCAAGCACAACAGAGGCTTTAGTAAGCGTTTCTGTGGGAATAGCTCGGCAAATGATAGATTTTCTGCTCACCGGCACAATCACCAATGCGGTTAACTTTCCCACTATCAGCAAGGAGCTGTTGGAACAGCTTCAGCCTTATCTTAATCTTGCGGAAAGGATGGGCAGGCTTGCGGGTCAGCTTCTCTCCTCTCTGCGTGGGCTTGAAATTGAATATCGCGGAGAAGTGGCAGAGCTGGATACCAGACCAATAACCCATTCGCTCCTTAAAGGCGTTTTAGAAAGCTTTTTGGACGAGCCAGTAAATTATGTAAGCGCTCCTGCCGTTGCTCGGGCAAGAGGGATTTCTGTGCGGGAGACTCAGAGCAGTGAAAGCGGAGATTTTACCAGTTTAATTTACTTAAAGATTGAAGATAAAGAGCCAGAGCTTGCGCAAATTGCAGGCACGCTTTTTGGAAAGGTTCATCCCAGAATAGTTGAGCTGGGAGGGATTAGCCTTGATGCCTATCCTGAAGGATATGTGCTGGTGATTAGGAATTATGATAAGCCCGGAGTTATTGGCAACATTGGCTCGCTTCTTGCCCGCTATCAGGTAAACATTGCTCGCTTTCAACTGGGAAGGAAAGGCGGAGAAGCCATTTGTATGGTTAATGTAGATAGTCCTGTGCCAGAGCGTGCGCTGGAGGAAATTCGCAAATTACCCAATATAATTTCTGCAAGGCAGGTATATCTTGGTTAACGAGGAGATGATTTAATGCCAACAGTAGCTTTAATTGGCTGTCAATGGGGAGATGAGGGTAAGGGCAAGGTGGTTGATTACTTTGCTCAAAAAGCAGATGTGGTGGTGAGGTTTCAGGGTGGGAATAATGCTGGACATACGCTTGTGGTTGGTGGTGAGCAGATAATTCTTCATCTTATTCCCTCGGGCATTCTTCATCCAGAAAAGCTCTGCATTATTGGAAACGGAGTGGTAATTGACCCTGCGGTTTTGTGTGAAGAAATAGAGCTTCTTCGCTCCAAAGGATATTTTGAAGATGATACTCGCCTGAAAGTCAGCGAGCGGGCACATCTTATTCTTCCCTATCATCGCATTATAGATAGAGGCAGTGAGGCAAAAAAGGGCAAGGAGAAAATTGGCACCACAGGAAGAGGAATAGGTCCATGTTATTCAGATAAATCTGCCCGAGTGGGAATTCGCTTTTCTGACCTTTTAGAGCCAGAGCTTTTAAAGAAAAAGCTTAAGCAGGTGCTGGAAGAGAAGAATCTTTACCTTACACGTGTGCTTGAGCTTGAGCCAATAGATTCTCAAAAGGTGATTGATGAATTTTTAAGATATGCAGAACGGCTGAGCAGGTATGCAGAAAATACATCTTTGCTTTTAAACCAGCTGATTTGTGCGGGCAAAAAGGTGCTTTTTGAAGGGGCTCAGGGAACAATGCTTGATTTGGACCACGGCACCTATCCTTTTGTTACCAGCTCAAATACAATTGCAGGAGCGGTTTGTGTGGGAGCAGGGGTGGGTCCGAAGATGATTGACCGCGTGGTGGGAATCAGCAAAGCATACACCACGAGAGTAGGTGGTGGTCCTTTTCCCACGGAGCTTAAGGATGAGATAGGTGTGAGACTTAGAGAGCAAGGCGGAGAATACGGTGCAACCACAGGCAGACCAAGAAGATGCGGTTGGCTGGATTTGGTTCAGCTGAAATATGCGGTGCGAATAAATGGCTTGACCGACCTTATCATCACCAAGCTGGATGTGCTTAGCGGAATAAACCCATTAAAAATCTGCGTGGGCTATAAGTATAAAGGCGAGCTTCTTGATGATTTTCCCGCCCGAATTGAAATCATTGAAGAGCTAGAGCCTGTTTACAAAGAGCTTGCTGGCTGGAGCGAAGATATTTCAGAAGCAAAGGAATTAAAAGACCTTCCCCCCCAGGCACAGGATTATTTAAAATTAATAAGCGATGAGCTTGAAGTAAAAATTATGGCAGTGAGCGTGGGAAAAGAGCGGGAGCAGATTATTGTTTTGGAGGAGCCGTTTTAGGGTCTTTCTTTTGTTTTTCAAATTCATCTAAAATGCTTGCTACATTTTTTGGCTTTTTTATCTCCCTGATATTAAGCTGAGGTGAAGTCTTTTCTAAAAGCAGGTTAAATTCTTTTTCTAAATCTGGTGAGATTAAAACCTCAATAATTCCCTGTTCTCGGTCAAGGGTGCGGACGATGCCGATTCCATCATAACCTTCTAAAAGGAAGATGAATTCAACGATTTTCTCTCTCGGAAGCTGGAAAAATCTCACTATGTCTTTCATCAAAGCCAGCCAAAATTACTGAGTAATTTTTTCACCCATTCAGAAAGCTCCGGGGTAATCGAGCGATAAGGCAATCTCACTTGATTGGTAATTGGCACGCCTTTTAAGCGAAGCGCCTCTTTTAATATATGATGAGCAACTCTGGTATGGCTTATTGGAGAAGATGGAGGAGCGTTGTAAATAGCCATAAATCCGTTTTTGATGGTTTCATAGTCAATATTGGTAAGACCAGAAAATAGCGCACAACCGCCAGCCCTGATTTTTTCCTGAACCTCAAAAGCCCTCTCCCATTCTTTGTTCTTGATATGTTCAAATAGCTGATGCATATCTTCTGGAGCAATAAGGCACATCGGGCAGAATGGTCCGCAGGCTCCCATTTTCATTCCTTCATAAGCTAAAAGTCCAGTGCCGATAAAAAGCCTACAATCTATATCCCAGCAGAGCTCAAAGGTGCGATTGATAATCTCACGGTTAAAAACTGTAAATTTCATTGAATTAATTCCTTCAATACTTACAATTTCTGCTATCTGCTCGGGTTTTAAGCTCAAGCCAGAACATTCAGGAACATAATAAAAAGTAATTTCAATGCCTGCATTTTCCGCCAGATATTGATAATGCCTTTTTACATCTTCAAAATCCAGATGGAAATAAATAGGAATTGCGACCATAATTGAATCAAACCCCAGCTCTTTGGCGAGATGTGCGTATTCAAGCGCCTCTTTTGTTCCCATTGTAATAGCACCAGCCACAAGGGCAATTTTCCCTTTTGCCACTTCAGCGGTTCGTTTTAAAACCTGCTTTTTCTCATCGCAAGTAAGATAAGGTCCTTCACCATTAGAGCCGAGCACAACCGCACCGTGTATTTTCTTGGAAATAGCATATTCAAGCTCTGAGGCAAGACCATCCAAATCAAGCTCGCCATCTTCACGAAAGGGAGTGAGAATGATGGCATAAAGTCCTTCAGGAAGGTTGCTCATTTTTCTTCTCCTCGCTTTAGTTTGCTTAAAAATTTCTCCCTGCACTCTTCAGAGCAAAAATAATAGGTTTTTCCATAACGCCTTACGCTAAGCGCTTGAGAAGGGTCTAGATAAATACCGCATTCTGGGTCTTGAACCATTTCAGTTTCTGGTTCAGCTTCTTTTTTATATTTCGGCTTAGGGGCAGGCTTTTTTGCAGGCTTGAAAAAGCTTTTAATAGAAAAATAAATGATTAAAGCAAGAAGAACTATAAGAAATAATCTTCCCATCCAGCTCCTCTCAGAATTTTTCATTGAGTTTAATCACCTTTTTATTATTGGTTAAATTAGCGAGCAGTTCGCTTATTGTTTTTTTGGAAATAGGTTCAACCAGCTCAGGCGCAATCTCAGAAAGAGGCTCAAGCACAAATCTCCTCTCTTTTATCTTGGGATGCGGAATAATAACTGTATCACTTTTGTAAATTATATCATCAACGATGAGTATGTCTATATCAATGGTTCTGGGGAGGTTTTTTTTGCCCTTTATTCTTTTTCTTCCCAGCTCCTTTTCAATGGCAAGTAGCTCCTGCATCATTTTTTCCGGGGCAAGATTACTTTCCACAGCACAGACCGCATTTAAAAACCACCCTCCACTATCCATATCCACAGGCTCGGTAAGATAAAGACTTGAGCAGGCAATTATCTCTCCCAAGCCCCGCTTTTCAATCAGACTTAAAGCTTTGCGAATAATCTCTCGTGAATCCCCCAAATTTGAGCCCAGACCAAGATAGTATTTCATAGCTTAAGCCTCAAAAGCCTTTGTTTTGCTTCTTTAAGTCTTTCTTCATTGGTGACAATCGCTAATCTAATGTATCCTTCGCCCTCTTCACCATAGCCTGACCCCGGTGAGGCAATTATCCCTGCCTGCTCCAAAAGAAGCGCCACCATTTCTTCTGAACTTAATCCTTTTGGGCATTTCACCCAAAAGTAAAAAGTTGCTTTGGGCTTTTGATATTCAAGCCCTACTTCATTCAGTGCTTCTGCTAATATATCCCGACGGTTCTGATAAATTCTGCGAATGTCTTTTATTGCTTGCTCTCCTTCCTTTAATGCGACCACGCCTGCCCATTGAATTGCCTGAAAGACTCCAGAGTCAATATTGCTCTTTACTTTTGCAAGCATATCTATTGCTGGTTTTGCTCCCACTGCAAATCCCACTCTCCAGCCAGTCATATTAAAAGTTTTGGAAAGGGAATGAAATTCAATTGCTACTTCCTCAGCGCCCGAGACCTGTAAGATGCTGGGAGCAAGAAATCCATCAAAGCAAAGCTCACTGTAGGCGCAGTCATTAACCACCCAGAGTTTATACTTTTTTGCATAAAAAACTGCTCGCTCAAAAAAATCAAGCTCACACACAGCAGATGTAGGATTATTAGGGTAGTTAAGAAAAAGTATCTTTGCCCGCTCCCAGATATCCTTAGGAATAGCATCAAAATCAGGAAGGAAATTGTTTTCTTCTTTGAGAGGCATAAAATACGGCTCGCCTTCAGCAAAAATAGTTCCGATTTTATAAACCGGATAAGCGGGGTTGGGAACAAGAGCGATGTCTTTAGGATTTATCCAGGCAAGAGGAAAATGGGCTATTCCTTCTTTGCTTCCAATCAGGCTTACCACTTGCTCGGGCGATACTTTTACATTAAATCGCCTTTCCATAAACTCGCAGACTGCTTCACGAAAAGCCAAAAGCCCCCTGCTAGTTGGATAGCGGTGGTTTTCAGGGTTATCCAGTGCCTTTTTCATTGCTTGGATGATAAAATCTGGTGTGGGAAGGTCAGGGTCGCCTATGCCAAGGTCAATCAGGTCTTTTCCTTCTTTTTTTGCTTTTTCTTTCAGCTCTTCCAGCCGAACAAATAAATAGGGCGGAAGCTTTTTTAATCTCTCTGACGGCTCCATCCAGCTCATTTTTTCACCCTTAAAAATTTTTCTGATTTATAGCTGAAATTTCCGCCAGTGGCAAGCTCATTGACGAAGCTGACTTTGGGTGTAAAAATCTTTAAAGAGATGAGCGAGGAGAAAAAGATTTTACCGTTTTGGCAAAAAGACCAGCTCAGCCCTGAATGGGTGCGCAAACATCCAGAGCAGGCAGAGAAGATTTTAAATTCTCTCCCGCTTCGTACCCAGCTTGAGCTGGTTTTACAGAGGCGTGGAAAGGAGCGGGTTGAGCTTATTCTTCTTTCTCATCGCTCAAAGGCTTTGGTTCGAGCTATGCCTGAGCCAGAGCTTTATCTTACCATTAAAGAACTTGGAGAAGATGAGGCATTGTCGCTACTTGCCCTTGCCAATCAGCGTCAGCTCACCTATATTTTTGACCTTGAATTCTGGAAAGAGCAGAGCCTTGCACCTGAGAGAATCTGCCACTGGCTTGACCTTTTAAAGCAGGCAGGCTTAGACCAGTTCCGAGCTTGGCTCAAAAAGGCAGATATTGAGCTTTTAATCAGCATTTTGCAGAAGCTGGTTAATGTTTATGTGCCAGACCCAGATAATCTAGGAGCAGAACCTTGGAGAAATAAAGACCTTTTTACTTTAGACGAATATTATTATCTGGAAATAAAAGAAGAGAAATTCAGACCCCTTGTAGAGGCAATGCTTTTGCAGCTGAGAGATATTGAGCAGGAAAGATATTATGCCATTCTTGACCAAGTGCGCTGGCAGGTTCCGCTTGAAATAGAGGAGCTAAGCTACAGGGTTCGCCAAGGAAGGCTTGAGGATTATGGGTTTTATGATTTTGATGAAGCCTTCAGAATTTATACCTACATTCCAGAAAGTAAAATTGACGAGCTGGAAGAAAAACCGGCAAAGATGCACTTAGCGCCCTCTTCTTCACCTAGATATCCTCTGGTGATTGCGGAGAAGCTTCCAGCTTTTATTGCTCAGGTTATAAAGGAGCTGGAGCCAGAGGAGCTGGAAGAGTTTTATTTTGAATTTGCTAGGCTTGCCAACAAGGTGATGATTGCAGATGTAATGGATTTAACTGACCTTTCCAGCATTCGCAGAGCAGTTGAAAAGGTGTATGGATATTTGGAGATAGGGCTTGAGATATGGAGTGGTGGAAAGGTGGAAAGGGCGCTGGAAATCATAAAGAGGCACTGGCTGGAGCAGATTTTTCAGGTGGGATTCTCTCAGGTGCTTTCCCTTAGGTTCCGTGCCCAGAGGATTTATGCAAAAAGCTGGTTTAGAAGCCTGAAAAAACCTTTTTATCTTTTTGGCTTTCCTTTGAGTGAACAGCTAAAAGCAATTTTGGCTTCCCGACCAAGATACTTTGACCCAAAAGAGCAGACAGAAAGGGAATTTAGGGCATTAAAGGAAGTTAATGAGCTTAAAGCCTCTATTGAGCAAGCGGAATTTTTAAGCTGGCTGTTTTTTGAGGTGCTGGGATTGAGCGAAGATAAGCTGAGAGAGCTTATCAAACACTATCCTTTTGAGCTTAGTTTTGAAGTTATTTTGGCTACTGCTCTGGTTCAGGGGGTTGTTTCTGCAAAATTGAACTTTAATCCACTTACCAAAGATGATTTGGTTAAATTTCTCCAAAAGACTATGGTGGAGCAGAATGGGAAAAGAGAGATTGAGCCGGGCTTAAAAGAAGAATTTATCCACTGGCTAGTAAGAAGAGTTGAAAAGGATACTGACAAAGAGAAGCTAGCAAGAGAGTTTGCCCAGAAAGTTGTGAATAAACTGGAAGAAGAGTTAAAGACACTTAGTTTAGAAAATATTGACCCCAAATTCATCAGTTGTGTGGTTGTTGTTAAATGATTGAATGATTTTATGTTTTCATAAACCGCGTGAGCTGCTACTAAATATATTGACAGTTGCTACCAAAAATGATTAAATCAAACTATGAGCCCAGATTTTGAAAGCAGAGGCGAGTTTGAGCGAGAATTAAGGGAATTAAGGCAGGAGCTTGCAAAGCTAAAGTCAGACCAGGCAAGGTTTAGCGAGTCTCTGCGTTCTCTGCAAGGAGCAATAGCTCAATATAATCAGCTTTTATCACAGAGTCCTGCCATTATTTGTCAGATATCATCAGATGGAATAACTCTTTTTGTCAATCAGGCAGTTGAAGAGATTACTGGATACAGCCCAAACGAGCTTTTAGGTAAAAACTGGTGGCAGATTTTTTATCCTGGAGAGCTATATCGTCAGGTTGAAGAGCTCCTTAAAAAATTTGAAAAGCAGGAAGATGTTGTGCAATATCTGATGTCTCTGCAGGCAAAGGATGGCACTTTAAAGCATATTTTATGGACAAGTTATAATCTCTGGAGCAGAGATGGTAAGCTTAAAGAAATAAACGGGGTGGGTATTAGTATTCATTCAGATTTCTTCCAAAACCTTGATATCGGCAAAGTTTTAAATGAGCTCTCCAAAGCTTACGACTCATATAAAACAATTTTGGATAATGCTACCATATGGATTGATATTTTAGATGAAAAAGGAAATGTAGTTTTTTGGAACCGTGCCGCAGAGAGGATTTCTGGCTATTCTCGGGAAGAGGTGCTCGGGCACAACAAAATTTGGCAGTGGCTTTATCCTGATGAAGAGTATCGTAAGGAAGTATTTGCCAAGGCTATGGCAATTATTCAGGGAGAGGTGGTGGAGAATCTTGAAACCGTCATCACCACCAAAGATGGCAAGAAGCGGGTGATTTCTTGGCATTCTAATAATCTGGTAGATGAGCAGGGAAGAATTATCGGAAGCATTGCCATAGGCGCAGATATAACTGATTTAAAAAAGATTGAGGAACAGCTCAGATTAACAGAAAAAATGCAAGGATTGGGCAGGCTGGCTGGTGGCATTGCCCACGATTTTAATAACATATTAAGCGTGATTAAAGGATATGCAGAGCTGGCTTTGAGTGAACTGGAGTATAATCACCCTGTAAGAGAGGATTTGCTGGAGATTTTAGAGGCTTCTGAGCGAGGTGCTCGCCTTACTCATCAGCTCCTTGCTTTTAGCAGGCGTCAGAGCCTTGAGAGAATTTCCCTTGATTTAAACGAAACTATCCGCTCTATGGTGCGAATGATTCAGAGAGTTTTAGGAGAAGATATTGAGCTAAAACTTGAGCTTGAAGATTCTCTCCCTGCTATTTATGCAGACCCTGCCCAGATTGAGCAGGTGATTTTCAACCTGATAGTTAATGCCCGTGACGCAATGCCAGAAGGTGGATTGATTACAATTTCAACCTCTCTTGCCAAAATTGATTATTCTTACATTCGCTCTCATCCATTTGCCAAGCCCGGTGAATATGTGTTGCTGGCTGTGTCAGATACAGGCATAGGAATGACGCCTGAAGAAAAGGAGCGGATATTTGAGCCATTTTTCACTACTAAAAAGGATGGAGCTGGGTTCGGGCTGTCAACTGTTTATGGAATAGTTCATCAGCATAATGGTTATATTTGGGTTTATAGTGAGAAAGGTTCTGGCACCACTTTTAAGATTTATCTTCCGCTGAGTGGTCGTCCTGCTCAAGCCCCAGAGAAAAAAGAAGAATCCCCCTCCCTTCCTCGGGGAGAGGAAAATATCCTTTTGGTTGAAGATGAACCTGCGGTAAGAACACTAGCAGTAAGAATCTTACGAAGTCTAGGATACAAGGTTATTGAGGCAAGCAATGCCCAAGATGCGCTTTTAATTTTGGAGAGGTATCCTGAAAGTATCCACCTTCTGCTTACAGATATGGTGCTTCCCAAAATGAGCGGAATTAAGCTGGCAGAAAGGGCAAAAGAAATTCAAAAGAACATCAAGGTGCTTTTTATTACAGGCTTTTCTCCAGAGCACATTAACAATCAAAAATTAGTCCAGCCCCAAGAAAATTTACTTGAAAAGCCTTTTTCACTCCGCTCCCTTGCTCAGGCAGTGAGAAAAGCTCTTGATAGCTAGCTACTAATCCTTTCAAAGCAAATTTTTTCTTAAATTAAATCCCGCTTTTTTTGGTATTGAAAATCTACAAAATTTGTAGATAAAATAATATAAAAATGGCACTGCTTTACAAGGTAGTAGAAACCTCTACAGTAACTGATGAGGTGCTGGAAGATATTATTAATGAATGGGTAGCAAAAGGGTGGCAACTTGACGGAATCCAGTTTGCTATGCGGGAAGCAAGCAAGCGACCAGCAATGGCGTTCATTCTTTTTACCAAATACTCGCCCGACCCGCCAGAGGAAGAAGAGGAATTTTAAGCTTTAAAATTTAAACCACCTCTTCAAAAATTGAACCAATTTAACCATTTGATTTAATTAGATTTTAAAATTTTCTGTGCTACAGAATTTAAAGGGGTGGTTCGGATTTTGCCAGTCCTAGTTGAATAATTGAGCTCAGCCAAATTAAGACAATTATTAAAACCAGCCACCAGTTTTTCGCCCAAGCCTGATGATGAAGCTGGGAAAAAACCTCAGTAGATAAATTTATACTCATTCCTTTTGAGCCTTTAACCATAACCGTGCGCCAGGTAAGAAAAAATATCCTGATGAAAAGCCAGAAAATAGAACTCAAAATTATAAAGGCAATGCCTGCTCCTAGCTTTTTTCTGCCCAGATATATCTGACCCAGCCCGGGAAGAACCAAACCACTTAACAGCATTGCTTTGGTCTTCTGCCTCATTTTTCCGCTGGAGATTTTTGAGTTTTTTGCGCAATCTTTTTTAACATCGCCTTAATAGAAAGACTTAAAAGTAGCTTTCTTCCAGCACTTGATGAGGGGTCAAAATTACGCAAAAAGTCAATCACCTCTGGCGGTGGAACCGGTGTGGTTTTTATTTCTTTGGCTTTCTTCAGCTTCCAGGGAATATCTTTTTCCACTTCCTCCACACTCACTCCTGGGTGAACAGAGACCAAAGTTAACTCCCGCTCTGGTGGTGGAAAGCGAAAAACTGCTTTGGTGCTGATTAAAACCTCAGGTCCTGTATCTGGCAGACCAGCTCGCTTTTTGCTATCACCGCCATTCAGCCAGCCGGGAGTGGTAAGATAATCAAGCTTTTCCACAAACCTTCCGCCCCGCATTGTCAAAACCACTTTTTTAGCATAGGCAGCAAAATCAGGGGCTCCTCCGCCACCCATCATTCTCATTTTTGGCTGAAAATAGTCACCAATAACCGTGGAGTTGAGGTTTCCGTATTTATCTACTTGCCCCACCCCTAGAAAGCAGACATCAACATATCCCCGATGAAGAATGGTGGTAAAGACATCAATCAGGTCGCAGGAATAGCTATACCCATAGGTACAAGTAGGGTCCGCAATATGAAGCGGGGCACGAAAAGGAGCAATATCAACCAGTCCTGCTTCAGTTAAAAGAATAGCATTGGGAGCATGAAAAGCTTTAGCCAGCGGGCAGGCAGCCATAGGCAGTCCCTGCCCCATCACCACCACATCACCATCTTTTATCTCCAAGGACGCATTATAAATCATCAGCTCAGAAAGGGTGAATTTTATTTTTCTTCTATTTCCCATTCTATTACTCCTCCTTCTTTTTCAAGGATTTGGTCAAACTCCTCTCTTGTTATATCCAACGCTTCTGAATAGCCTGTTTCGTCCCAAGGCATTACAGTTGAAGAACCATAATCAGCAGGATAGGAAGGATGAGTGCGTGCTTTTAAGCGAAAAAGCTGGTCAGCTCCAAATCTTTCAATATAATGTTCAATATATTCTTTTCGGTCTGCAAGGTCATAAATCCATTCTTTTAAAAATTGTTGAATGCCTTCAGCAGTGTTGTTTTGGAAAAAGAATTGACCCAAAAAAGGCACATCCGCATTATAATAGCCAAGCAAATCTGAGGGATGGGCACCCCAAGGCTCCTCAACCACCGCATCCACACGAAAGCCAGGAATAAGCGTGTGATGAGGACTGTATTTGATAACATCGTGGTCAACTATTTCCTCACAACTTACAATAATTCGCTTGCAGGCAAGTGTAGCCCACTTGCTGTTGCCTATGCTTCCCCAATACTGGGCATTGCCATATTCATCTGCCCGCTGGCAATGAAAAATCGCTACATCCGGATTTACTCCCGCAACCACAACTGTGTCCTTTCCTGTAAAAGGACACTTGATTATCTTGAATTTATCTTCACCCAAAATGGTGCGGATTTTAAAAATATCTGTTTCCTTTATCCCTGAAAGAACAGGGATAAAGCTATAACCCAACGCCCCTGCCCAAAGCATTGCTAAAACCGTGAAATTGGAAAGGTCTTCAACCTCAATTCGTCCTTCTTTTAAAGCCCGCTCAAATTCTGTGCTTGCCCACTCACCTCCAACTCTGTAGTTATAAGCAGTTATAATCTTGCGCACACATCCTCCAGCAATAAGTAAATCAAGCTCAATAAGACCGCTCTGGCTCCAAATAACTAGGTCTTTTTTTCTCTGCCTGATTATTTCATAAATAAGAGCATAGGGCGTGGAATGAAGAAAATTGGCAATAGAGAGCGAGCAACCATCTGGAATAAAACGCTCAATTGCCTCCCGTGCGCTCATAACCTTGCTTGCCTTTTTTGTCATCTGTCCACCTCCTCTTAACTTGGATAAAAATAAACCAAATAAAATTTGCTGGCAAGTTAAATTTTTGACTTAACATTCCCATTGAGGTTCTTTTTTGAGTTTATAATCTTGGCTAAAACTATTTGAACGCTTTTCCTTTAGATTGCCGATTCAAAATATCTCAATAACTAAATACAGTGATAACTAAAATTGTAAAATTTAAAATTAAAATTTGATTAAAAAGCTTGACAATGTTTCTAGAATATGCTAATTATTTAACCAGCAACTAGGAAAGGCAGGTCTCCAGTTACGGCACTAATTAAAGGACTCTCCAGCCCTCGAAAACGAGGGCTTTTTATTTAGCAAAAAACTAAAAAGGAAAGGGAGCGATGAAAAAGGGAGTAATCAGAAAAGAGGATTTCGGGGCTTGGGTGGAAGAGCTGAAGAAAAAAGGTGATGTTTTTGGTCCAAAGAAAAAAGATGTTTTTTGGGTCTTTGACAAAGTTGAAGACCCAAAGGAGCTGGATTTAGATTACACAAGGACAATTCTTCCACCCAAAAAGTTTTTCTTCCCTCCTCGTGATGAGGTTCTGCTTGAGTATAACCGTAAAACTGGCGAGCTTAAAGTTCCCAAGTTTGAGCCTGAAAAAGAGATTATCCTTCTTGGAGTTCATCCCTGCGATATGCAGGGGCTTCTTCGGCTAGATATCTGCTTTAAAGAGGGAAACCCAGATTCAACCTATCTCTCCCGCAGGGCAAAATCAGTTATAATCGGAGTCACCTGCAATCCTGATGAATATTGCTTTTGCACAAGCGTGGGAAGCAATAACTACAGGGAAGGGTTTGATATTTTCCTCAGCGACCTCGGTCAGAGCTTTTTGGCTGAAAGCTATACTGAAAAGGGAGATGCCCTCTTAGAGCTGGCAAAACTCTGCGAGGCAACTATGCTTGATGAGGAGCTCGCTTACAAGGCTAAGGCAAAATGCTCTGCGCTCAAAGGCGAGCAGATTCGTCCCCGTGTAGAGGAACTTCCGCTTCTTTGTATGGATGGTGAGGAGCTTGAATTTTGGGAAGAGATTGGCAGGCGCTGTCTTGCCTGCGGTTCCTGCACCAATGTCTGTCCAACTTGCTATTGCTTTGATGTGAAAGACGAGGTTGAGCTGAACCTAGAAGAGGGAAAGAGGCTTCGGCAGTGGGATTCCTGCCAGCTGGAAGGATTCACAGAGGTTGCTGGCGGTGAGAAGTTTATGAAAGACCAAGCCACCCGAGCCAAGCATAGGTTTTATCGCAAGTTCCGCTATCTTACTACCAAGTATGGTGGATTTGCTTTTTGCGTGGGCTGTGGAAGATGCGCTCAGCAATGTCCGGCAGAAATCAGCATTGTTGAGATTGCGAACAAGCTTTATGCTGGCGTAAGCGCAATGAAATAAAAAAAGGGGAGCTAAAAATGGCAGAAGCAAAAAAGATTAATGAATCTTATCTTTACCTGCCTAGATACGCTACAGTTCGTAAAATCACTCCGATGACCGAGCTAGAAAAGTTATATGAGCTGGTTTTAGATGATGGCTCTGAGCTCGGTCATCAGCCAGGGCAGTTTGTTGAGGTGAGCATTTTTGGAGTGGGTGAATGCCCGATTTCGGTCTCAAGCTCGCCCACTCAAAAAGGCTATTTTGAAATCTGCGTGAGAAAGGTGGGAAAAGTCACCTCTGCCATTCATAATCTTAAAGAAGGCGACAAGGTGGGCATTCGTGGTCCTTTTGGCAAGGGCTTTCCCACTGAGGAGCTTAAGGGCAAAGACCTGCTTTTCATTGGTGGTGGTATTGGAATGGTTCCGCTTCGCTCCTTTGTCAACTATGCGGTTCATAATCGCAAGGATTATGGAAGGATTATCATTCTTTACGGTGCACGCACTCCCAAAGAGCTGTTCCCATTTCCAGAGATGGAAGATTGGAAAGCAGGCAAAAACGATGTTGAGCTTCATCTTACTGTTGACCGTGGTGATGAGAGCTGGAAGGGCAATGTGGGCGTGATTACCACTTTGATTCCGCCTCTTAAAATAGATGTGGAAAAGACCTATGCGCTTATCTGCGGTCCACCTGTGATGTATAAATTCGTGCTACTTGCTTTGGAAGGAAAGAATTTCCGTGAAGACCATATCTATCTTTCCCTTGAGCGTAGAATGAAATGCGGGGTTGGCAAATGCGGTCATTGCCAGATTCACGGGTATTATACCTGTCAGGACGGTCCGGTGTTCCACTATCCCTTGATTAAAGGAATTAAGGAGGCGCTGTGATGGCTAAGCCAAAGGTAGCTTTTTTTGATTTCTCTTGCTGTGAGGGCTGTCAGCTTATGGTTCTTAACTGCGAGCCAGAACTTTTAGACTTGGTAGGACATATTGATATTGTCAATTTCCGTGAGGCTTCCAGTGAGCGCAGAGATGACTATGAGATTGCCTTTATTGAAGGCTCAATCATCACTCCGCACGATGTTGAACGGCTAAAGGAAATCCGTGAAAAAGCGAAAATTCTTATTGAGCTTGGAGCCTGCGCTCATACCGGCGGCTTGAATAAGCTCCGCAACTTCCAAGACACAGAAGAAGCAAAAAAATATGTTTATGGCGATTCTGCCAAATATTTTGATGTCCTGCCCAAAGTTTTGGCAGTGCATGAGGTGGTGCCAGTGGAGTTTTTTATTCCTGGTTGTCCGATTAATCGTTTTGAATTCCTTTCTGTTGTCAAGCAGATTCTTATTGGCACCACTCCTACGCTTCCCAATTATCCTGTTTGTGTGGAATGCAAGCTGAAAGAAAATGAGTGCCTGATGCTTAAAGGAAAAATTTGCTTGGGACCAATTACCCGCGCAGGATGTGATGCTCGCTGTCCGAGCTATGGCTTTCCTTGCACTGGCTGTCGTGGGCTGGTGGATAATCCGCACCTTGAGGCGGAGCAGATTATCTTGAGCAAGCGCGGGCTTACGGTTCAGGACCTGCTTCGTAGATACAGGTTATTTTACGGTTATTCGGAGGTGGTGAAATAATGGCAGGAAAAAGTTTTGAGGTAAGAGTTGACTATGTGACCCGAGTGGAGGGTCACGGAAATATTTGGGTAGAGGTAAAAGATGGCAAACTGGCTAACTGCCGACTGGAGATTGTAGAATCTCCCCGAATGTTTGAGGCGTTTGTTCGGGGAAGGGAATGGTGGGAGCTTCCTTGGATTACCTGCCGGATTTGCGGTATTTGCTCCCATGCTCATATGCTTACCAGCTTAAAGACGGTTGAAGATGCGCTCGGGATTGAGGTGAGCGAGCAGACAAAAATTCTTCGCACCCTGGTTGATGATGCTGAACAGCTTGAAAGCCATATTCTCCATGTTGCCTATCTGGTTGCTCCAGACCTTTTCAAGGCACCAAGTGTAATTCATATGGCAGGAACACATACTGATTTAATTAAAGCTGCCCTTAGGCTGAAAAGACTTGCTAATGATATGTTATTAATCCTTACCGGACACGAGGTTCACGCTCCGGGAATGGTGGTTGGCGGTTTTGCTCGCTGGCCGACCAAGAAGGAGCTAGAGAAAATCAAACAGATGCTTGATGATGAAACCGAAGATTTAATGCTCCTTGTTAATGTAGTGGCTGAAAATGCAGATAAATTTCCAGCATTCACCCGTGAAACCGAATATATCTCCCTTAAGCATGAAAAAGAATTTCCATTCTATGAGGGAAAGATTTATTCCTCAGATACCAAAAAGGCTTATGAGAATGAGGAGTATAAAGATGTAGTTAATGAATATGTTGTTCCTTGGAGCACTTGCAAGCGGAGCAAGTTTCAGCGTTCCAGCTATGCAGTGGGAGCGCTTGCTCGTTGCAATAACAATGCAGAGCTGATTACTGGCTTGGCAAAAGAAGTGGCGGATAAATTCGGCTATAAAGCTCCCTGCTATAATCCTTATTTCAATAATGTTGCTCAGCTTATTGAGTGTGCTATTTGCTGGGAGCGGGCTAAACGGCTTTGCGATGAGCTGATTGAACGCGGTCCTGAAAAAGAGCCTGTGCCTGAAATTAAAGTGAAGGAAGGAAGAGGAATTGGCGTGACCGAGGCGCCCAGAGGATTGCTTATTCACGACTATACTTTTAACAAAGATGGTATTTGCATTGAGGCTAACTGTGTTATTCCCACCAACCAGAATACGGGTAATCTGGAAGACGATATGAGAGAGATAGTTCCTTGGCTGATTGAGCAAGGAAAATCCCCAGAAGAAATTCAGTTTTATCTGGAAATGCTTATGCGTGCTTATGACCCTTGCATTTCTTGTTCAGTTCACACTATTTTTAAATAATAAGGAGGGAAGCTATGGCAAAGATTCTCTTAGTTGATGACGACCCTGACTTCGTAGAGGTAACCAAATTGGTTCTAGAAAAGAACGGGCACGAGGTTATAACTGCTTCCAGCGGGGAAGAGGGATGGAAGAAAGCCCAAGAGGAAAATCCCGACCTCTTCCTGCTTGATGTAATGATGGAAACTCCTGATGAGGGATTCCAGCTTGCTTATAAAATCCGCAAAGATGAAAAACTAAAAGACAAGCCCATAATCCTTCTCACTGCTGTTGGTAGAGTGACTGGATTCAAGTTTGATAAAACCAAAGATGAGGACTTCTTACCTGTGGAAGAATACATTGAAAAACCAGTCAAACCCGAAGACCTGATTGAAAAAATCAATAAAGCTCTCAATAAATAAGACCACAACACATTAATTAATATATAATATAACTAATATATAATATAAGAGCCCGATTTTGTGTCGGGCTTTTTTTATTTGCTTTGTCCATTTTATTTTTTTATGATTTTTTGTGGCTGGAAAGAATGGAAAAAATTAATCGGAGAGATTTCTTTAAAGCAATTGCTCTTGGGTTCGCAGGACTTTGCTCCAAAAAATCCTTTCCAATGAAGACCTCTCCGTCAAAACTGGCAATTACAATGTGGGATTTTTCTTGGCTGGTAAGAAGAGAGCCACCTGAAGATGAATATAAAGATTGGGACAAAATCCTTGATGAGCTGGCTGAGCGGGGGTATAATTGCGTTCGCATAGATGCCTTTCCTCACCTCATCGCTCCAAACCAAAAAGGTAAGAGGCAAGAGGAATTTGTAATTCTTCCCCAGCCCAAAAGCTTTCCTTGGGGAAATCATAAACCGGTAAAGGTGAGACCTGCACAAAGCCTTATAACTTTTATTCAAAAGTGTAAAGAAAGAGGAATTAAGGTCGGACTTAGCTCTTGGTTTAATGATGATACCACTCACCGCAGAAATGAAATAAAAACTCCCAAAGACTATGCCCGCATTTGGAAGGCGGTGCTTGAGCTGATTGAGCAAAGCGGATTGCTGGACAACATCGCTTGGGTGGATTTGTGCAATGAGTTTCCGCTTTCTGTCTGGGCGCCCGAAGCTTTCAAAGAAATCACTAGAGCAACCAAACTGCCACCATTGCCAGGATTTTATACTGCACGGCAAAAGCAATACCTTGCTGAATTTTTTAAAGAAGCTATTTTTCCACTTAAAAGACGCTGGCAGGAAATTAAATTCTGTTTTTCTTTTTGCGGAAGCGAACTGAATGACCTTTTTAAAATAAATCTTTCCAGCTTTAATTTAATTGAGGCGCACATCTGGCTCGCCCAGAGCATTAGCTTTAATCTCCTTACCCTGCACTATCTTACTTTGATTAATTTTTCTCCTGGGTATCAGCTGGAGAAAATTTTTGCTCCACCTGCTTGGCGTTCTTTTAAATCTTACTGGGAAAATTGGCTTGAAAAAAGAATGAAAGCTTGGGCTCAACTTGCCCAAAAGAATAAATTGGAGCTTTTTACCACCGAAGGATGGGGACCAATCAATTACCGAGATTTTAAACCTGCCCAAAAAAGCAAAGAATGGGGGTGGGTTAAAGAAGTTTGCGCCTTTGCTGTGGAGAGGGCAGTTGAGCTTGGCTGGAAGGGTATTTGCACCTCAAACTTTACCGCTCCTCAATTTCCTGGCATCTGGCAGGATATAAAATGGCATCAGAAGCTTACCAAAATCATTCTCTCTTGAAATAAAACTCAATAAATTTAAAAAGAGCTGATTTTAAACATTCCGCTTAGATACGCACGGCGGATTTCAATGCTTAAAAAATAATTAAAAATATGTTATGATAAAATCGCTTTAAAAAGACCCCAACACCCTATTAAAATGGCAAAAAATAAATCTTTAGAAAAATATTTTGATAAACATTCCCTTTTATGGTGGGATATGTATAATAGAAGAAAGTTTGCTCTTTACCTTTTTAACCTTTGCTTTCGCCGAGGATTATTTGATAGATGGAAGCTGACCTTTGAATCTTCCCAGCCAATTACTGGAAAGACTGTTCTTGATGTGGGATGTGGAAGCGGCATTTACTGTTTAGAATTTGCCCGTCAGGGAGCAAAAAAAGCTGTTGGATTGGATATCGCAAAGGGTATGATAGAACTTGCTCAACAAAAAGCCCAAGCCCTTAAAATGGATGATAGATGCCAATTTATCCATATTGATTTTATGGGATGGGAAAGCCCTGAAACTTTTGATGTAGTTTTAGCAATGGGAGTGTTTGATTATTTATCCGAGCCACTGCCTTTTTTGAAAAAAATGGTGGAAAAATCAAAGGGGCTTGTTCTTGCCTCTTTCCCAGGTCGTTCTTTTCTTCGTGAACCCATTCGCAAACTCAGGTATCGCTGGAAAGGATTTCCTGTTTATTTTTATTCAAAAGAAGATATTGCCGAACTTGCCCAAAAAGCAGGCATTAGAAATTTTGAAGTAATTCCTTTTTCTTCATCAGCTTATTTTTTAAAGGGAAAAGTTAAATGATTAACGCCCTGACCATAGATTTAGAAGATTATTATTTTATTGTTATTCGTGATTTTTTTAACCAAAGATTTGAGGTGAGCGAGCGGACAAAAGAATGCACTTATAAAATGCTAAAAGTGCTTGATAAAACACAAACAAAAGCCACCTTTTTTGTTTTAGGTGTGGTTGCCAAGCGCTTTCCTGAATTAATCCGTGAGATTTCCCAGCTCGGGCACGAGGTTGCTTCGCACGGATTTGAGCATATTTATTGGAATAAAAGTTCCCGCGAGGAAATCAAAAAAGACCTCATTAATTCAAAGCACATTCTGGAAGATATAACAGGAAAAGAGGTGATAGGATATCGTGCCCCTGCCTTTGGGCTAAGCCTTGACCGGCTAGATGATTTCGCCTTATTAGCAGAGCTGGGCTTTAAATATGATTCCAGCATTTTCCCCATCAAAGGAAAAAGATACGGCTCGCCTCAAAGCCCGCTTGCTCCCTATCCAATCAAAACCGAAAAAGGAGAAATTATAGAATTCCCTTTATGTGCGGTTAGATTCTTTAATAGAAACCTGCCAGCCGCTGGCGGAGGGTACCTCCGTTTGTTCCCGCTTAAATATAACCTTTGGGCAATAAAAAGAAATAACAAGCAGGGAATTATGGTAACTGCTTACTTTCATCCTTATGAATGCGATGTTCATCCTTTGCCAATTAATATCAAAAATGCGGAGCCAAAAAGCAAGAAAAAATTTAAAATCTTCCACACAATCCAATGCATCAATCGTAAATATACCCTTAAAAAATTAGAAACCCTTTGCCATACCTTTACCTTCGCACCTATTTCAGAAATTCTTGAAAAAAAATTATTTAAAAAACTTGTAAATCATTAAAAAGAAGATTTCACTGCTCACTTAAATATTTTTTTACCTCTTCGTTCCAAAGCCTATAAACCATTGCAAAAAGCTCAATCTGGGAATGAATGCCGAGCTTTTTATAAATCCGCTTGATATGGTCTCTAACCGTATTTATCTGGATGGAAAGCTCATCTGAAATTTCTTTCGGCGCTTTTCCCTCCAGCATTAGAAAAATAATTTCTATCTCACGCTGGGTTAAGCCGTTCTTCTTAAACAGATTTATAAACCAATTTGCATCACGCCATTGTAAGCAGAGATTCTTAACCGAAAGAAAAGCTTTGAAATGATTATGAAGCATAGAAAGAGTTTCTTTATCATCTTTTTCAAAAATGTTTTTTCCCTCTGAGCTTCGGCGGAAAGCACAAATTCCAACCCCCACAGGTAGCTGAAAAAATGAAAAAAGGTAATAGCTGGGTTTACTATGTAACCAATAGCTTTCATAAATTTTTAAAAGCATATTATCACTTCCCTTATTAATCAGCTTTAAAAAATCCGAGCTGGTTAATACCAAATTATCCTTTTCCAGAGATTTCTGTTTAAAAGCGTTTTTCTTTAGGTTCTTAAGAAGCGTTTTTCGCTCCGTTTCATTGCATCCCCAGTGTAAAACAATATCCGCATCTTGGCTCTCAAAATCCAATACAGTTAAACAAAAACATTCAGATTTAAAATTTTGCGTAAACTTAGCCAGAGCTTTTTCTAAATAAGATTGGTCAGCTAAACCCATAAATAGCTCACCCACCGTAATAAATAACTCTTTCATCCGCAATCTCCTTCCTTGGACTTAAGATTGAGTTTTTAGGACTTTAAAAAATCTTATCTTCGTCTCAGAATAACAAAAGCTAATAAAATTCTA
>CAZQJX010000019.1:12818-27617 GCA_964592965.1 uncultured bacterium | reverse complement strand
CCTATTATAAACAAAATACCTATCCATACTGGCACTGGAAGATAAAAAATTCTTTTCTTTCTATAATCCTTCTCCAAAAATATTCCTAAGACAAATGCCAAACCTATGACAATTCCAACTGTTCTTGTATAATAAAGACCTAAAAGCAGAACAACAAGGATAATCACTTTATAAAAGTCAATTTTCTTTTTCCTATAATAAAGACACAAAAAAAGCATAATATACATAAGAAGTATAAATAACTGTTCGGTTAAAATGCTTATAGAAGAATA
This sequence comes from uncultured bacterium, assembly GCA_964592965.1. Taxonomy (GTDB): domain Bacteria; phylum RBG-13-61-14; class RBG-13-61-14; order RBG-13-61-14; family DRUE01; genus CAZKMM01. Next base: position 27,345 of record CAZQJX010000019.1, on the reverse strand, counting down.
AAAATATACAGGAATAGTAGCAGTGAAAAAATAAAACATAAGCGATTCTATTCTGCTTCTTTTTAAAAATCTAAACCACGCAAGAGCAACTAAAGGTATGACAGAAGCCAAAAGTTGAATAAAGATATGAGAATAAAATACCTGTCTTTTTAGTTTAGCAAATGGGCTTAAAAAAAGAGGAAAAAGAAAAGGATAGTGAGTATGATACGGCTCGCCTGGCAAGTTTAGATCTCTATACCCTTTTCCACTGGCAAGAGATAAAGCGAGCATTAAATAGTGAGCATTATCACCACCTAAACTATTGGCTAGTTCATCGCAGGCAAGGCTAAGATGAAATGCTAAAATAAAAATCCAGCTGGCTAAAACAACATATTTTCCATAATGAGAAAGCCAAGTTTCTATTTTAAAAAAAAATTTATCAAACACTGCGATATTATCTTTATTTTTATTTTTTTTACTCAACCTTTTTCTATCCTGACTTTTGTTTTGGATTTTATCTTTTTGAGCTCTTGGTGGGGAACATCTAACAACCTGCCAATAATATTAACAGGTTCATAGGCTTTTGGTTTATCATTCTTGCTGGCAGGAGTTGGTCCGAAAAATATGCAAAAGGAACTGCCTGCGCACCAATAGCCGAGCTCGCCTGACTCCACCTCCGCACGGGCATCCTTTTCCAGCTCTGCTTTAACAGGTATTTCAAAATAAATCTCTTCTCCCCATCGCTGAACATAACTTTCAATGGGAAGGGCATCATAAATTAACTTAGCGGTTTTGCTTTGATTAAGTTCTCCTTTTAGCTCCAAATTCGGAAAGATTATTTTAATTCTACTCATCTTTATTTTAAATAATTAAATTCATTTTATTTGTCAAGTTGTAGATTTTTCAAATTAATATTCTCCTCCAACTCTTGATATATCTCTTTTAAAACTTCTTCATAATCCTCTTGCTTGGTTTCTATTTTATCCATTATTTCTAAAAGCTTTCTGGTTCGTTCTTCAGAAATTAGAGATTCATAATTCTTTTCCAAATAATTTAACACTTTTTTCCCAAGCTGACTAGAAATAAGTCTTTGCTTTTTTTCTATTATATATTTCCTCTCCATAAGTTTTTGTATGATGGTAGAGTAAGTGCTTGGTCTGCCGATTGATTTCTCTTTCATTAACCTCACCACTTCAGCTTGAGTATAAGGGTAAGCAAGAGGTCTTTCTATTATTTCTGCTTTGACTTTTATTTTACCCTGCGGGAGTTCTTTTTCCTCTTTAACAATTTTATAAAATTTGAGAGCCAGCCCTTTGGTATCTGTAATCCGCTCCTCAATTTTTGAAAGTCCATTATATTTTATTTCATAGCGCTTTTTGTAAACTTCTATTTCAGGGCATTGGCTTTGAATAAACCGTCTGAATATTAAATCATACAAAGCAAGATGCTTTTTTGTAATATCTTCTGATTGAATGATTCCTTCATAAAGCATCTTTTCTATCATCTCTTTATCATAGGGTCTTGTTGGTCTTATACATTCATGAGCTCCTTCTTTTCCTTTCCAGTCTCTTGGAATAAAATCTTCTCCTAAATATTCTTTTGCTATCTTTTTACCCATTTCACTCACTGCTGTTGAATCTGTGCGGTGATATGTTATAAATCCATTTTCAAATAAATCCTGTGCCAGCTTCATTGTTTGCTGAGCTGGATATTTTAAAATAATATTGGCATCACGAAGCATTTCATCGGTTGTGTAAGGGGGAAGCGGAGAACGCTTTTCTTCTTTCTCTTCGGTCAAATTGATTTCAAGTTCTACTTCAGGTTTTTCTATACCTTCTAAATATAAATTAAGGTCCTTAATATAAGCAAATTTTTTCTTTTGTTGAAATTTTTTTTCTTGCTCTATGATCCATTTTAAAACTGGAGTTTGAACCCTTCCCGCTGATATATTTTTATTGTTAAAAACTTGCCAAAGATGTTGAGATAAAGCAAATCCAATCCATCTGTCTTCTATTCTTCGCACCATTTGAGCCTTCACCATATCCTCATCTATTTCTCTTAATTCATTAAATGCTCTTTTTATAGCATAAGGAGTTACTTCGTGAAATTCAGCTCTTTTGATTTTGGCGATGCCACCTAAAAGATTTTTCAAATCCCAAGCTATCTTTTCACCTTCAGCATCAGGGTCGGTTCCTATAATAACTGCCCCAGCCTCATAAGCGAGAGAGCGGAGATATTCTATCCTCTTTTTTGAATCATCAATATCTTTGTTTTGGCATTTTATACATTTATCCATTTTTAATGTTGTTTGATAACCACAATTTCTGCATCTTTTAATGGTTGTGTAAATTGGTATTATCTTTTCATTTAACTTCACTCCATAAAAACCTTTATCTACAACCAAATCAACAATATGACCGAGACAGGCGGTAATCAGCAGAATATAATTTTCATTTGCTATTTCATAAACTATTATGTTTTCTAAAACCCTAATACTCGGCTTTCCAAAAAATCTGCTTATAATTCGTGCTTTGGTTGGACTTTCTACGATAAATAAAACAGGTTTTATCAGCTCTTGAATGGCTTTCTTTTTGCGCGATTGATCAATCTCTTGAATTAATTTATTAAAATTTATTTCTTCAAAACTTTTAACTTGAATCTCATAATATCCTACTCTTTTAGTAAATGCATTTAATATATCTACATCATTCTCTAAGACAAATGATGCGCCTTTAGTTAAGCCATTAACAGTTAATCTAGATGCTCTTCCTGAGCCCTGAATATATGTTCGCACATCTGGTATAATTATCTCTCCGTTTTTGACGATAAAATCTTCTGGTTTCTCATACTTGATAAGTTTTTTTATCAATTGTCTTAATTTTTCTGCTTCCTGAGGATGTTTTTCTAAAACTGGTAAAATGGGAATAAATTTTTTCACTTCTTTATGATGGCGAAAACCATAAGCCAGCATTCTCAAAATATTTACTGACATATCTTGATACTTTATTTTAATAACAGGTACACCTATAAAAACAACATATTTTATTTTTTCAGGCAAATCTAAGCCACGAACTAAACTTCCATAATAATAGGCGGTTCCGATTAAAAAATTTATTTCACCTTTTTCAAATCTTTCATAATCAGCTTTTTTAGTTGATATTACAAGACCGATTTTGAATTCATCTTTTAACTTTTTAAAATATTTTTCTGCTTCTTGAGAGGAGCGGGCAAAAATAATTCCTCCGCTACCCATTAATTTTAAAATTTGTTTTAACTTTTCAATATTTTCTTCGGGCACAACAATGTCTTCAATATTTCTTATAGAAAAAAAGGAATGTCCAATATCAAAATTAAGCAGTTGTCTGAACAGCTGAGCGCTCTTTCCCTTTTTAGTTGTTGCAGTTGATACCATAAGAATCCCGTTATATTTTTTCTGCCATTTATCTTCTTTCTTTTCCCAACCTATTAACTTAAGGATGCGAAAGACATTTTTTGAAGATTTTAAAATGGCATCAACATCATCAATAAAAACCAAATCAAAAAAATAATTTTGAAGAAGAGGGAAATTTTTGGAAAGGAATTGAGTTGTAGTTATTAAGATATCAAAAGAATTTTCTTTAATTATATTTTCAAAAGTTTCTTTTTCTTTTTTAGAAAGCCTTCCAATATAATAGGCAACTGTAATATCCTTCTTTTCATTTAACCCTATCTCTAAATCAACTTTTTGATTAAATTGTTTTATGTTTTCTACTAGCTGATTAACAAGAATGCTGGTGGGAACAATGATATATGTCTTTTTCTTTTTAAGGGCAAAGAACAAAGCAGAGACCAAGCCAAATGTTGTTTTACCTATCCCAGTCGGAGCAACAGCAGTGAAGCTCTCAGCCCGATTCAGCCTTTTCATCCAAAGCCTTTGAATCTCTCTTGGCTCGCCAACTAATTTTTTAAATATATCTTCAAACTCTTGGTCTAGCTCAGTTATAAATTTAGCATTAAGGGGCTTTTTTGAGTGCTGACAGAAATTTTTTTCAATCTCTATCTCACTCAAATCTCCTCCACAAACAGGACATAAATCTTCATAGATTACTTTAATCATTTATGCCTCCCGACTTTATATTAAGTAACAGGTATGAAAATTTCAAACTTTTTTTACCTAATGTATTTGCATAACCTGTTCAAAAATGATAAAAATTATTTTGATGAAGAAATTTATATTATTGATGCTTTTTGCCTGCCTTTTGCTGGCGGGTTGGGCGAAAAGTCAGGCTCGCTCGACTTTGATTATTATGACTTTTAACATCCGACGCTTCACTTTGATTGATGGCTTGGATAGCTGGATTTTCCGCAAAGAAAAAGTTAATCAGCTCATCAAAAAATATCATCCTCATCTTGCCGGCTTGCAAGAAGTAACACCGCTTCAGGTAAAAGATTTAGAAAAATCCCTGCCGGAGTATAACTGGTTTGGTCTTCCCCGTGCAGATGGCAAGAGGCGAGGGGAGCGCTGTCCTATATTTTACCTAAAGGCTCGTTTTGCTCTTCTCTCTCATAGCACATTTTGGCTTTCAGAGACGCCTGATGTTGCTGGCTCAATCTCTTGGGGTTCTGCCTGCAAGCGGATAGTCTCTTGGGGAAAGTTTAAGGATTTAGAAAGCGGAAAGGTATTTTATCTTTTTAATACCCATTTTGACCATCAATCTTCTCTTGCCCGCAAAAAGAGCGCTGAACTTATCTTGGAAAAGATTAAACAAATAGCAGGCACTGCTCCTGTGATTATCACTGGTGATTTTAATTGTGAGGAAGGCTCAAAGCCGTATCAAATCATAACCGAGCGATTTTTAGATGCCAGAAAAATAACTCTCAGCCCACCTCAGGGTCCTGAAGGCACCAGCTGGAGTTTTATTCCTTATTCTCCCGCAACAAGAAGGATAGATTTTATTTTTGTCTGCCCATCAATCAAGGTTTTGGAATACAGAGCAATTGATGACACTTATGCAAAAGTACGGAGATACTCAGACCATCTTCCTGTTCTGGCAAAAATTCTTTTACCAGAAAAATAAAATGCCCAAACGAGCAATAAAAATTTCCGCTAAAGATAATGTTGCGGTAGTAGTTGAGCGGGTTAACGCTGGTGAAGAGGTTGAAGCTGGTGGAAAGATTATCATTGCTCGGTCTGAAATTCCCCCTGCTCATAAAATAGCTATTGAGCCTATCAAACCGGGCAGTGCCATAATCAAATATGGTGAGGTAATTGGTTATGCCAAAGAAGATATTGAGGTTGGAGATTATGTTCACATTCACAATCTTGTGCCGGCGGAGGAATAAATGGAATTTTTCGGCTATGCCAGAGAAGATGGAAGCTTTGGAGTAAGAAATTATCTTTTGGTGATGAGCACGGTGAGCTGTGCAAATGGGGTTGTAAATGCAATAGCCCGCTCGGTTGCGGAATCAAAAGCCATTACCCATACAGAGGGGTGCGGAAGGGGTCCGGCAGACCTAGCAATTGCCAATCGCACTTTAATAGGCTTGGGCAAAAATCCCAATGTTGGGGCAGTGCTTATTATTGGGCTGGGATGTGAGTTTATAAATGCGGAATTTGTAGCGCAGGTAATTGCTCAAAGCAAAAAGCCTGTTGAATATCTTTTAATTCAAAAAGAGGGTGGGTCAAGAAAATGCATTGGAAAAGGAATAAAAATTGCCAACCAGCTTTGGGAAAAGATAAAATCTCAGCCCAGAGAAAAGGCGAGCTGGGCGGATTTAACTTTGGGGCTTGAATGTGGTGGCTCAGATGCGATGAGCGGGGTTAGCGCCAATCCTGTAGTGGGAGTGGCTTCTGACTGGCTGGTGAGAGAAGGCGGAAGGGTTATTCTTTCTGAAACCACTGAGATGATTGGTGCGGAAAAAATCCTTGCCCAGAGAGCAAAGAACAAAGAGGTTGCGGAGCAGATAATAAAGCTGGTAGAAAGGCAGAAGGAAATAGCCAAGCAATTTCTCGGACCTTTTGCAGGAATTTCCATTACTCCAGGGAACATAGAGGGAGGGTTAAGCAGTATTGTTGAAAAGTCTTTAGGATGCATTATCAAGGCGGGAAGCTCGCAGATTAATCAAGTGGTGGAATATGGGGAGAATGCCGGTGAAAAAGGCTTAGTAATTATGGATACGCCGGGTTCGGATATCTTTTCAATGACCGCAATGGTAGCGGGCGGGGCGCAGATTATTGTCTTTACCACTGGCAGAGGCACTCCCGCAGGCTTTCCCATCGCTCCTGTGATTAAAATCTCATCTACCACAGAGCTTTTTGAAAAAATGCCTGATGATATTGACTTTGATGCAGGAGTTGTGCTTTCGGGCAAAAGCATTGAGCAGGTCGGAAATGATTTGATAAGATTAATTCAAGAGGTGGCAAATGGCAAAATCACCAAAGCAGAGCAGAACCAGCAGGATATAGTTGCCATTCACACCACCACGCCAGCTTTTTAAAAGGAGAGAATCAAATGAAGCTAACAAGAAGGGATTTTATCAAGAGCGGGGCTTTTTTAGGAGCAGGATTAATTATCAGAACGAGCAAAGCCCAAAGGAATTTAAGACCGAACTTTATATTTATTCTTTCAGATGACCATCGCTGGGATTATCTTTCTTGTACTGGTCATCCATATTTGAAAACCGCTTCGCTGGACAGGCTGGCAAAAGAGGGAGTGCGCTTTACCAACGCCTTTGTTACAACCTCGCTTTGCTCACCGAGCCGAGCCAGCTTTTTAACAGGGCAGTATGCGCACACTCATCGTATCACTCGCAATGGCTCTCTTGTGGGAAAACTTCCGGAGACATTTCTTGAGATTCTTAAGCGGTCTGGCTATCAAACCGCATTTGTTGGCAAGTGGCATATTGGTGGATTTCACATTCCCAAGCCAAAGGGGGTTGACTGGCTGGTGACATTTATCAGTCAGGGTCTTTATTATAACTGCCCGCTTATAGTTCAAGGCAGGAATGTCAAAAGCAAGGGATATATTACTGAGATTCTCACAGATTATGCGATTGAGTTTCTGGAGCGGGCACGGCAGAATCAGCCTTTCTTTTTATATCTTTCTCATAAAGCGGTTCATGCGCCTTTTCAACCACCTAAGGAATTAGAAAATCTTTATGCTGATGCTGAAGTCAAGCTTCCTCGTGAAACTGAAAAGCAAGGGCTTAAACCGTATTTTGATTATATGCATCTCACTGCTATTGGCAAAAAGCAGGATTTAAAAACAAGCATTCGCCGATATTCCGCCACCATCTTCAAGCTTGACCAAGAAATTGGCAGACTGCTTGACGCAATTGATAATCTTGGTCTTAGCGAGAATACAGTAATCATCTATGCCAGCGATAATGGCTTTTTATGGGGAGAGCACAGGCTTTATGACAAAAGATGGGCGTATGAGGAATCTATTAGAATTCCTTTTTTAATCCGTGCGCCCGAGTTGATTAAAACCCCTGGCAAAGAAATCTCGGAGATGGTTCTTAACATAGACCTTGCACCTACTATCCTTGACCTTGCTGGCATATCCATTCCAAAAACTATGCAAGGAAGGAGCTTAAAGCCACTTCTGCAGGGAAAAGATATAGCCTGGCGAAATAGCTTTTTGTATGAGTATTTTTATGATGATTTTTACAACATTCCGCCAATGCTGGCGGTCAGGACTGAGAGCTGGAAATACATTAAATATCGCTACCACATTAAGCCGGATGAGCTTTATAATCTTAAAGATGACCCAAAAGAGTTAAACAATCTTGCCAAAGACCCATCTGCTCAAGGTCAAAAAGAAAAACTTGAGGGGGAGCTAAAAAGATTACTAAAACAAACAAACTTTCATTGGTGATATTATGCGAACCTAAAATTTTCCCTTGACAAACAAAATCTTAGGCTTTAGTATGTTATAAACAAATCAAAAAAGGAGGTAAGAGAGATGAAAAGATGGCTTCTGGTAATGGTCGCCAGTTTGTTTGTAGTGGGCTTAATTCTTTCCGGTTGTGCGCAGAAGCCGACCGCAGAGCTGGAAAAGGCGGAAAAGGCTTTACAAGCAGCAAAAGAGGCAGGAGCTCCTGAATGGGCACCTGATAGGTATCAGGCAGCGGAAAACAAGCTTAATGAAGGAAAAAATTTATTTGACCGAGGAAAATACAAAAAAGCAAAACCTGCTTTGGAAGAGGCGGCTCAGCTTGCTGAACTAGCTCGGCAGGAGGCAATCGCAGCTAAAAAAGCTGCTGAGGCAAAAGAAGAAAAAGAAGAAAAGCCCGCTCCGGTGGTGGAAGAAAAGCCAGCGATAAAAACCTCGCATACAGTTGTTAAGGGCGAGTGCCTGTGGAAGATTGCTGGTTATGAGGATGTTTATGGCGACCCGTTCCAGTGGCCTCTTATTTATGATGCCAATCGTGACCAGATTAAAAACCCTGATTTAATCTATCCAGGTCAGGTATTAACCATTCCAAGAGATGTGGCTTTGGAAAAGGTTAAAGAGGCAAGAAAAAGAGCGGGTGCGCCCAAGCCATATCTTCCGCCGGAAAAATAAGTTCCAAAGCTCTTGCTTGCCTGACAAAAAGCCAGACCAAATTGGTCTGGCTTTTTTCTAATAAAATTAGATAAATTCAAAAACCAATGAAAGAACTTGATAAAAAACTGGAAAATTTACCTCCTCTGCCTGGGGTTTATCTATTTCGGGATGAGCGGGGCGAGGTAATTTATATTGGTAAAGCCAAGAATCTTCGAGCACGGGTTAAAAGCTATTTTGCTGAAGGAGATACCAGATTTTTATTCCGCTTTTTACGCCCGAAAATAGCTGATTTGGAATTTATGCTCACCGATACTGAAAAAGAGGCGCTTATCCTTGAAAACCATTTAATCAAAAAGTATCAACCACGCTATAACATAAGGCTCCGTGATGATAAAACTTATTTTCACCTCAGACTCACCACCAGCGAGAAATTTCCCCGTCTGCTCCTCACCCGCAGACCAAAAAAATCAAAAGACCTTATATTCGGACCATTTGCCAGCGCCAAAAAGGTAAGGGAAACCATTCGCCTTCTTCAGGGAATTTTTCCACTTAGAAGATGCACCACCCGAAGCTTTCAGCTCCGCGACCGCCCCTGCATAAATTATGAGATAGGCAAATGCTCTGCTCCCTGTGCGGGAAAGATTACTCCTGAAGAGTATCAAAAGATTGTTGAACAGGTAATTAAGTTCCTGCGTGGAGAAGGAGATGAGCTGATTGCCCAGTTGGAAGAGGAGATGAAAAAAGCCTCTGAGGCACTGGAATTTGAAAAAGCAGCAAGGCTCCGTGACCAGATTCAAGCAATTCGTGCCACTTTGGAAAAGCAAAAGGTAGAGGTAAATCTTCCTGTTGACCGAGATGTCATCGGCTACTGGCGAGAAGCAGACAGAGCGGTAATCTACAGGCTGGGGTATCGTCAGGGCAAGCTACTTATTGGTCAGGCACAGGTGCTCAGAAAGGTTCAGCTGGAAGATAAAGAGGTGCTTAGCTCTTATCTCAAGCAGTTTTATTCCCAGCAGAGCTTTATTCCCAAAGAAATTCTTATTCCTTTTGCGGTTGAAGACCAAGAGATTATCCAAGAGTGGCTTCAAGACCTTTCTAAGCGAAAAGTTGAAATTATGGTGCCAGAAAAAGGAGAGAAGCGGGCGCAGGTTGAGCTTGCCAATCAAAATGCGCAAAAAGCACTTGAGGCAAGCGATGAGCGGGAGAAGATTCGCAAAGATGCTCTGGAAGAGCTGAAAAAGCTCCTTCGGCTCAGAAAAACTCCTCACTGGATAGAGTGTTATGACATTTCTAATTTAGGTGAAAAATTAGCAGTGGGCTCTATGGTTAAATTTGTTGACGGAGAACCTCAGCCGAGCGGATACCGAAGGTTCCGCATTAAAGGCGTGGCTGTTCAGAACGATTATGAGATGATGCGTGAGATTCTCACCCGAAGATTCCGCAGGGCTTTGGAAGAAAATCAACTGCTTCCTGATTTGATTATCCTTGACGGTGGCAAAGGTCAGCTTAATATTGCCAGAGCTGTTCTTGACGAGCTGGGAATTAAAGAAGTAGAACTTGCCTCTCTTGCCAAAGAAAGGCAGGGAGAGGAAGAAAAAAAGCCTGAAAGAATTTATATTCCCGGCATCAAAGACCCGATCAAGTTAAAATCTTCACCAGCAAAACATCTTTTGGTAAGAATTCGAGATGAGGCACATCGTTTTGCTCTCAGTTATCATCGGCTTTTGCGCAAAAAAATGGCTACCCGCTCGGTCCTTTTGGAAATTCCCGGAATCGGACCTAAAAAACAGCAGGCATTGCTCAGGCACTTTGGCTCTCTTAAAAAAATTCAGGGCGCAAGTTTAGAGGAGCTTTTGCAGGTAAAAGGTATAAGCAAAAAAGATGCTCAGCAGATTAAAGAATTTTTTGCCTCGCAAATCAATAAGAATATTCCTTCTGAAGCGAAATCTTCAAAAGCAAATCCCTCTGCCAAAGATTAGCCATTTTCAAACCAGAAATTCTAATTCAAGGATAAAATCTTGCTTTTGCATAAAATTTAGTTTTTGAAATTTTATTATCGCGGTCTGCTGGATAAATTCTATTTTTGTTAGCTTGGCCTCATAAAATCTTCTCAAAGCGTCCAGACTGAAAGTAAAAATCATTTAGGAGGCGGAGGAGCAGGATACATTGGCATCTGCCTCATATCTTGCACCTGATAGCCTTTAGGAATTTCAAACTTGTCTGGTTTGATCGGTTTGTTAACTGAATATTCCAACAGCCTCATCTCATTCAATACTTTATTGGTTGCATCATAATATATCCACCTTTTAATCATCTTTGATTTTCGCTCCACATATAAATCAACATAAGATTTGTCCCGCAAATTCATCGCCCGATAAACATCGCACACCTCTCCCTGCCATTTTTCTGTTTTTATTTTTTTAACTCCGTGACTTTTTCCCTCGCTTTCCACCCAAGCATCCCATTCAGGATTAACTTTAAGGTTATTCGGGATTCTTCCCAGTCCTGCCATTCCCTCACGCTGGCGAGGAACTATCATAATCATCTTCTCCTTAGGAGATATAATGTAAATTGCATCTCCCTTCTGAATGTAAATAATTTTTAACTTCTTGCCCTTACCTTCTCCCTCCCAAACCTCAAACCGATATTTATCATCGCTTTTATAAGTAGTCATTGTTTGCACCGGCTGACCTTTGGATAAAGTTTGAATAGTATATTTTAGAAATTTCGGCTCTTTGGGCTTTTGAGCTTTTGGGGCTGGTTTCTGCTCTGCTAAAATTATTCCCGAAAGTAAAAATCCCAATGTAAAAATAATTATTCGCTTCATTTTCTCTCTCCTTTGCTAGCTGACTTTTTCTCCGAACTTCTCAATTTTTTCAAAATCCAGCTCCACTCCTAATCCGGGAGAAGAAGGGACTTTGACAAAGCCATCTTTATCTATTGTTATGGGCTCGGTAAGCATAAAATCCCGTGCTGGGGGCACCCAAGAAGGAGGTTCGTAGGGAAATTCGCAGTATGGGCAATTAGGGCAAGATGCCATTAGCTGAAGATTTGCCACCAGACCAAGACCGTTCGTCCAGGTGTGGGGGCTGAACTCAAGATTATAAGCCTCTGCCAATCCTGCTACTTTTTTAGCATTTAAAATCCCAGTGCTTAAAGTGACATCAGGCTGAACCACATCTAAGCATCCCCTTGTGATAAGGTCACGAAATTCATAAAGGTCAACATTGAACTCACCGCCAGCAATGGGAATGGTTGTGCTCTGGCGAAGTTTTGCATAGCCATCATAATCCTGCTTGTAAAGCGGTTCTTCCAGCCAGCGCACTCCCAGCTCTTCAAGCGCTCTTGCGGTCTCCATTGCCCGCTTGAGGCTCCAGCGAGGATAAGGAGCAAAGCCGTGAATAGGCCAGCCCTGATTGGCATCCACCATAATAACAAAATCATCTCCAACCCGCTTGCGCACCTCTTCCACCAAGCGAATATCATCTCTCATTTCCATATTTTTCAGGCGGAGTTTTACTGCTTTAAATCCCTGCTCTTTTAAGGCAAGCACTTCCTCAGCTCGCTTTTCTGGGCTGTGAAGCTCCCCGGTGGAAGCATAGGCGAGAATTTTATCCGCTCCACCACCCAACAGCTTATAAATAGGCAAACCAGCCTTTTTGCCAATAATATCCCAAAGCGCTATTTCAATAAACCAAGCTTTATAACCCAAAAATAAAGCGCTGCGCAAAAGCTTGATAAAATCTTCAACCTGAGTGGGATCCCTGCCAATAGCAAAAGGCTTCAGCAAACTAACAAGCGATTTTGCCTCATCTAAAAAGCCAACACCCGCTGAATAGCCTTCTATTCCCTCATCTGTGCGTAAAACAACTATCAGGCAGGTATTATTATTCTGCGGAAAACCTGGTATCCAAGTAGGATAAAAGGTTGAAGGAAGAGGATAATGACAAAGCCAAGCGAAAACTTCGGTTATTTTCAAAATCCTTTCCCCTTTGAAATATTATTGCATTTTTTCAGGGGAAGGTCAATGGGACATTATCCGCTACTTCCTCTAGATGTCTCTCCCTCAACCAGCTCGATGATAGCCATTTCAGCAGAATCTCCACGCCTTATGCCTGTGCGAATTATACGCGTATATCCACCGGGACGATTCTGGTAGCGGGGAGCTATTTCATCAAAAAGTTTTTTCACCACTGCCTTTTTCTGAATAAAAGCAAGCGCCTGCCTGCGGGCATGTAGGTCGCCTCTTTTGCCCAATGTAATCATCTTTTCTGCCAGCGGTCGGATAGCTTTTGCCTTTGCTAAAGTGGTCTCTATTCGCTCCTTTTCCAAAAGAGCAGTGACCAGATTACGAAAAAGCGCCCGCCTGTGCTCTCTGGTTCGGTTCAGCTTTTTACCCGCCTTGCGATGCCTCATTTTTCACCACGCTCCTTTTTCTTTAGCTTCTCAAGCATTTTCGGGTCAGGGAAATTCTCAAGTTGCATTCCCAGGCTCAATCCCATACTGGCGAGAATTTCTTTAATCTCATTGAGCGATTTCCTTCCAAAGTTTTTGGTCTTTAAAAGCTCCTGCTCGGTTTTTTGCACTAGCTCGCCGATTAGCTTAATCCCAGCGGTGCGAAGGCAATTGGCACTGCGAACGCTTAGCTCCAGCTCCTCAACGCTTCTGTACAGGTTGGGATTGAGCTCTGGTCTTACTGCCTCTTCCTCCTCCTCAGCAATGGGATAATATTCCTCTTTTTCTTCAAAAGGTATGAACACGCTCAGCTGGTCTTTTAAAATTTTGGCAGCAATGCCCACTGCCTCAGCAGGAAGAATACTTCCATCGGTCCAGACCTCAAGAATCAACCTGTCATAATCAGTCACACCACCTACACGGGCATTGGTGATATTAAAATTTACCTTACGAACAGGTGAGAAAATAGCATCCATTGGAATGGTTCCAACAGGATACATCTTGTCTTTGTTCCGCTCTGCAGGCACATACCCCCTTCCGCTTTTCACCCAAAGCTCCATTTTTAGCTTGCCGTTCTCACCCAAAGTAGCAATATGATGGTCTTTGTTGATTATCTCTACTGTTCCATCAGTAACGATATTGCCGGCGGTTACTTCAGCAGGACCTTCAACATCCAGAGAAAGCTGTTTTACTGCATCTCCACGATATTTTATCACCACACCTTTTAAGTTAAGGATAATCTCAGTAACATCTTCAACCACTCCCGGAATGGTGGAGAATTCGTGAAGCACTCCGTCTATTTTTACCGCTACAATAGCAGCTCCCGGGATAGAGCTTAAAAGCACTCTGCGAAGAGCATTCCCCAAGGTTATACCAAATCCTCGCTCCAGAGGCTCTGCTATGAACTTACCGTAATTATCAGTAAGGGACTCTGGCTCTACATCCAGCTTTTTCGGTTTAATCAAGGTTCTCCAGTTTCTTGACATTTTCCTCCCCCTAGCTTTGAAAAAGGCTTACCGAGAGTAGAACTCTACAATCAGCTGCTCTTGGATGGGCATAGTTAACTCTTCCCGTTTCGGAAAGTCTGCTACCACCCCCCGCAATTTCTCCTTATCCACCTCCAGCCAGCGAGGAATTCCTCCTCTTGCTTCTACTGTCTCTATTGCCTTTCTGATTACCTCCAGCTTCTTGCTCTTCTCCTTAACTTCTATAACATCACCAATCTTAACCTGATAGGAAGGAATGTTAACCTTCTTGCCATTGACCAGAAAATGATTGTGCCGAACCAACTGCCGAGCCTGACGCCGAGAGGTAGCAAAACCCATTCTGTAAACAATATTGTCCAGACGGCGCTCCAAAAGCAAAAGCAAATTATAACCAGTAACACCCTTCATACGGTCTGCCTGCTCAAAATAGCGCTTGAACTGCTTTTCCAGCACTCCGTAAATCTTTTTTACCTTCTGCTTCTCTCTAAGACGAAGTCCATAATCGCTTGGTTTGGAGCGAAAATGTCCGTGCTGACCGGGCGGATAGTTGCGCCTATCAACCGCACATTTATCAGTAAA
>CAZQJX010000019.1:0-12718 GCA_964592965.1 uncultured bacterium | reverse complement strand
GTATTTCCCTGCTCATCAGTAATTGTGATGATGGTATTATTAAATGTCGCTTTGATATGGGCAATTGCATACTCAACATGCTTTTTAACCTTTTTTCTTCCACCTCCCCTTTTCTTTGCCATAAAGCCTCCTCCTTATGCCTTCTTAAGCTTTTTCTTGATAGCAATGGGTGGTCTGCGACCTTTTCTTGTGCGGGCATTGGTATGAGTGCGTTGACCACGAACAGGAAGTCCCCTGCGATGCCTAAGACCACGATAACATCCCATATCCATCAAACGCTTGATATTCATCTGAACCTCTTTCCTCAGCTCTCCCTCTACCTTGTAATTCTCATCTATAATCTTACGAATAGTAGCAACCTGACTCTCTGTTAAATCATTGGCACGAATCTGAGGGTCTATTCCTGCTTTTTCAATAATCTCCTTTGCCCTGCTTTTGCCAATACCATAAATATAAGTAAGAGCAATCCAAATCGGCTTGTTAGGTAGGTCAACGCCTGCGATTCTTGTCATTCTCTAACCTCCTATCCCTGACGCTGTTTATGCTTGGGGTTTTCACAAATCACACGCACCACTCCATGCCTGCGAATAATCTTACACTTTCTGCACCTTCTCTTAACTGAAGCAGATACCTTCATCTCAGCTCCTCCTTATTGCCGATATATAATCCTTCCCTTGCTCAAATCATAAGGACTGAGCTCCACCTTAACCCTATCGCCCCGAACTATTTTGATATAATGCATTCGCATCTTACCGCTTATATGCGCCAAAACCTTATGACCATTATCCAGCTCAACCAAAAATGTCGCATTAGGAAGTAATTCCTTTACCGTGCCTTCTACCTCTATAGGCTTGGCTTTGCTCGGTCCTTTTGGCTTTTTTTTACCCGCCATTTGGTTTTAAATAATAACCATTAATTCGCTAAACTCAAGACCAATGGACCCTTGCTCGTTATTGCCACTGTATGTTCAAAATGGGCACTGGGTTTGCGGTCTGCTGTCACTACTGTCCAGCCATCACCCAAAATCATTACTTCCCAAGTGCCCATATTGACCATTGGCTCAAGCGCTAAAACCATACCTTCCCGAAGCCGAATATTGGGCTTGGGTATGCCAAAATTAGGAACCTGCGGGTCTTCATGAAGATTCCTTCCTATCCCGTGCCCGACAAAATCCCTCACTACTGAAAACCCATTGCTCTCCACCCAGCCCTGAACCGCCTGAGCAATATCACTTAAACGATTGCCAACTCGGCACTGCTCCACTGCCCTGCGAAGCGCCTCTTTTGTGACTTCAACCAGTTTATCTACTTCTGGCTTTACCTTTCCAACTTTAACGGTGATGGCAGCGTCTCCATAAAATCCATCAGCAACCACACCAAAATCCAAACTGATTATATCTCCTTCTTTTAAAATCTTCTCCTTGCTAGGAATGCCGTGAACAACCTCTTCATTAACCGATGCACATAAATAACAAGGATAACCCCGATACTTATAAAAAGCAGGCTTAACCTTATAGCGCTCAACCAGCTGGCGTGCTCGCTCCTCAAGCTCCCAGGTGCTGGTGCCCGGTTTGCAGTGTTGTGCCAGCTCCTGCAAAATTTCAGCAACTATCCTGTTCGGGCGCTTCATCTTTTCAATTTCCTGCTCGGTCTTTAAAATTACCATTATCCAACCTCAAGCGCATTGACAATCTCCTGAAAAATCTCGTCTATCTTGCCCACACCGTTTATCTTTTTGAGCAATCCTTTTTTCTCATAATATTCTACCAGCGGTGCGGTCTGCGAATGATACACTTTAAGCCGAGATTTAATCACCTCTTCTTTGTCGTCATCCCTTTGATACAAATCACCACCGCATTTATCACATTTTCCCTCTACCTTTGGTGGATTGAATTCTATATGATACATAGCTCCGCATTTTGAGCAGGTTCTTCTTCCAGAAAGCCTTTTAATCACCTCTTCATCAGGAACTGAAATTTCAATAACTGCATCCAGCTTCTCTCCCTTTTTTTCCAAAAGCTTATCCAGCGCCTGCGCCTGAGCAATGGTGCGGGGAAATCCATCTAAGATAAAACCCTTCTGACAGTCATCTTCTTTAAGTCGCTCCTCAACCATTCCAACAACAATTTCATCAGGAACTAGCTCTCCTCGCTCCATATATTCTTTTGCCTTTTTTCCAAGCTCGGTCTCATTCTTTACTGCTGAGCGGAAAAGGTCGCCAGTGGAAATCTGTGGAATTTGATACCGCTCCACCAGCTTCTGCGCCTGTGTGCCTTTTCCGCTTCCTGGCGGTCCGAGCAAAACCAGCCTCATTATCTTCTCCTTCCTCTTATTTTCGGACCTTTGGGTCCAAGAAAGCCGTCATAGCTTCTGGCAAGAAGATGCGCTTCTATCTGCTGAGCAGTATCCAGCGCAACTCCTACCACTATCAAAAGGCTGGTGCCCCCAAACCAAAAGGTAATTCCAGCAGAATTAATAAGAATTGATGGCAAAATACAAACTGCAGTAAGATATAGTGCACCCACAGTGGTAATCCGAGTTAAAATTCGGTCAATGTATTCAGCAGTGTTCTTTCCCGGACGAACTCCGGGGATATATCCGCCGTGCTTCTTTAAATTCTCTGCCACATCTATGGGATTGAAAACCACTGCTGTGTAAAAGAAAGTAAAAAAGATAATCAAAAGACCATATATTGTATTGTATTGCCAGCTGGTTGGATAAAGTGCGGATTTAAGCCACTCAAAAAAAGTGCTGTTTACTGGAAAAAATTGAGTAAAAGTCATTGGAAAGCTCAAGAGGCTGGAAGCAAATATAGGCGGAATAACTCCGCTGGTGTTGATTCTTAATGGGAGATGAGTTTTTACACCTTTATAAACTCTTCTTCCAATGGTTCTGCTTGGATATTGAACTGGTATTCTTCGCTGGGCTCGCTCCATATAAACAATTCCCGCAACTACCGCCACCATCAGAACCACCAATCCCAAAAGGACAAAGAAAGAAAGCTGACCCGTTCGCCAAAGAGTGAGCGTGTCTGCCAGCCCGTTAGGAATGCGGGCAACTATACCGAAGAAGATAATCAAGCTGATGCCATTGCCAATTCCCCGCTCGGTGATAAGCTCTCCTATCCACATAATAAAAATAGTGCCAGCGGTAAGGGTAACAACAGTGGTGAGAAGGAAAAGCGGACCCGGCTCAGGCACAACGGAAAGATTTCCCACTTTCATTCTGGTCAGCCATATTCCAACACCAACTGCCTGAGCTGCGCTCAATCCCACTGTAGCATAGCGGGTGTATTGATTGATTTTCTTTCTTCCCAGCTCTCCTTCTTTGCGAAGCTGATCAAGGTAAGGAATAACCACTGCTAAAAGCTCAAAAATAATGGCAGCAGTAATATAAGGCATAATGCCCAGACCAAAAACACTCATACGGAAAAAAGCACCGCCGGTAAAGGTATTGAAAAGACCAAAAATTGTTCCTGCTTGCTGGCTCAAATACTGGGTTAAAAGCGAACTGTCTATCCCGGGAACAGGTATATGCGCGCCTATGCGATACACTGCAAGCATCGCCAAAGTAAAAAGAAGACGACGCCTCAGCTCTGGGATTTTGGGAATATTGCCAATCCCTGCCATACTAACTGATTACCTCAACCTTTCCACCGGCAGATTCTATCTTTGCCTTTGCCTGTGCACTGAACTTATGGGCACGAACTGTAAGGGGACGGTCTAGCTCGCCGTCGCCGAGAATCTTTATGGGGAGCTTTTTCTTCACCAGACCGCTCTTTCTCAGCTCCTCCTCTCCCACTACACTTCCTGGCTCAAACCTGTTTAATTGCGAAACATTAACAATTGCGTATTCTGTGCGAAAAGGATTGGTAAATCCTCGCTTAGGAAGGCGCCTGCTCAAAGGCATCTGACCGCCTTCAAAGCTTAAGTGGTGCTTGCGCCTGCCTGCACGAGCATTCTGCCCTTTATGACCGCGACCGCAGGTTTTACCCAAACCACTACCCGGACCTCTTCCCACCCGCTTGGGCGCCTTTTTTGAGCTTGGCTTGGGCTTTAAATTGCTTAAATTAATCATCTACCTCCTCCACCTCTAGCAGATGAATAACCTTTTTCACCATTCCCCTGATGGCAGGAATATTCGGCTTTTCAACTGTCTGATGAAGTTTGCGCAGACCGAGCGCCCTTACAGTTGCCCGTTGGTCAGGCGGTCTTCCAATCGTGCTTCTTTTTAAAGTTATTCTTAGCTTTTTTGCTGGTTTTGCCATATCTCAGCTCCTTTTATAACTCCTCTACAGCCTTTCCTCTCCTGCGAGCAACTTCTTCTGGAGATTCCAGCTGAGCCAAACCATTTATGGTTGCTTTGACCACATTCATCGCATTGGAGCTTCCTAAAACCTTGCTGAGCACATTTTTAATCCCGCAAACTTCCATCACTGCCCGAACCGCACTTCCCGCAATAACACCGGTTCCGGGGCTGGCTGGCTTTAAAAGAACCTTGCTGGCATCTTGCCTGCCGATTACTTCGTGTGGAATGGTATCGCCAGGAGCAATGGGCACCTCTATCATATTCTTTTTGGCTTTTTCCAAACCTTTACGAATAGCCTCTGGCACCTCGTGCGCTTTACCTATCCCGTATCCGACCCTGCCTTTGCCATCTCCGACAACAACCACTGCGCTAAAATGAAAACGCTTTCCACCTTTAACCACCTTTGCACAGCGGTTGATAAATACTACTCGGTCAATAAGCTCTTGTTCCTGCTCTTCAAATGCCACCATTTTCCTCCCTTTTATTAAAATTCAAGCCCTGCTTCTCTGGCTCCTTCTGCTACTGCTTTAACCCTGCCATGATATAAAAAACCATTACGGTCAAAAACCACTTTGGTTATGCCTTTTTCAAGGCATTTCTTTCCGATAAGCTTACCTACTTCTCGTGCAGCCTCTACATTTTTGGTTTTGGTTAATTTTTCACGCAGTTCTGGGCTTAAGGTGCTGGCAGATACCAGCGTATGACCTTTGGTATCATCAATCACCTGTGCATAAATATGCTTAAGCGAACGATATACACAAAGACGAGGTCTTTCTGGGGTGCCACGAATTTTTTTCCGCACCCTTTTCTGCCGAATAATCCTTCGTTCCTGTCTGGTTAACTTCTTCATTTTCTAAACCTCAATTATCTTGCTCCAACCGCAGCCTTGCCAGCTTTACGCCTGACCTGTTCGCCTTCATATCTGATGCCTTTGCCTTTGTAAGGCTCAGGTGGACGAAAAGCACGAATCTCTGCTGCCACCTGACCCACTTTTTGTTTATCTATTCCTCTCACTGTAATTGAAGTTCTTTCTGCCTTAATCTCAATCCCTTCAGGAATAGGATACTCAATAGGATGGCTGTATCCGAGCTGGAGCACCAATGTATTACCCTTAACTTCAGCTCTGTATCCCACTCCCACCAGCTCCAGCTTTTTCTCAAATCCCTGGCTTACACCAATAATCATATTGTTAATTAAACTGCGATAGGTTCCCCAAAGGGAGCGTGCCAGTTTGGTATCTGCAACCTTCTTTACCCGAACCTCGCTGTCTGAAATTTCCAAATCAACCTCATCTCTCAGCTCCAAGCTGAGCTCTCCCTTTGGTCCCTTTACCTTAACCACAGGCTTTTCCCACTTTACCTCCACTCCGCTGGGAATAGAAATTGGCTTTTTACCTATTTTGGACATTTTCTCTCCTCACCAGATTTTGCAGATTACCTCTCCACCAACTTTGAGCTTTTTTGCCTGCTTATCTGTAAGCACGCCCTTGCTGGTGCTTAAAATGGCAATTCCCAAACCTTTCTTAACAAGCGGAATGTCCTCAACCCCAACATAAACCCTTCTTCCTGGCTTGCTCACCCGCTCCAGTCCTAAAATAGCAGGTTTTTTTGTCTCCTCATCGTATTTAAGAAAGATTCTTAAATAAGATTTCTTTCCGTCCTGTATAACCTTGTAGTTTTTAATATAACCTTCGTGCTTTAAAATTCTGGCAATTTCCAGCTTCATCTTGCTAGAAGGCATCTCTACCTGCTCATGCTTTGCCATAAGAGCATTGCGAATGCGGGTTAACATATCCGCAATCGGGTCAGTCATTACCATAACTATCACCTCTCACCAACTGGCTTTAATTACTCCGGGAATTTTTCCCTCCAGCGCAAGCTTGCGAAAACAAATTCTGCACATTTGAAACTTGCGCATATAAGCACGAGGACGACCGCAAATCGGACAGCGGTTATACTTTCTCACCTTAAATTTCGGCTCACGCTGTGCCTTTACCATTAACGCCTTTCTGGTCATTTCAACCTCCTTTATCCTTGGCGGAATGGCATTCCTAAAAGTGCAAGCATTTCTCTTGCTTCCTCATCTGTCTTGGCAGTGGTGACAATGGTGATATTCATTCCCTGAATCCTCTCCACTTTATCATAATTTATTTCTGGAAAGATTATCTGCTCACGAATACCAATGGTATAATTACCTCTTCCGTCAAATCCTTTGGGATTAAGCCCCCTAAAATCCCTCACCCGGGGAAGAGCAATATTAAAAAGTCGGTCAAGAAACTCATACATACGCTCCCTGCGGAGCGTCACCATACATCCAATAGGCATACCAGCACGGAGCTTAAAAGCAGCAATGGAGCGCTTTGCTCGTGTCACCACTGGCTTCTGTCCAGTAATAGCAGCCAGCTCTTCCATAGCGCTATCAATAATTTTTATATTCTGCACAGCAGCACCCAAGCCCATATTAATAACCACCTTTTCAATCCTCGGCACCTGAAGCGGATTTTTATATCCAAACCGCTTCATCATTTCGGGAATCACATATTCTTTATATAATTCTTTCAGCCGTGCCATCTCTCACCTTCCCCTAATCAATCTGCTCTCCACAGCGCTTGCAGACCCTTACTCGCTTGCGATTTTCCAGCCGCTCATTTTTTACCCGAGTGGGCTTGCCGCATTTTGGGCAAACCAGCATAAGATTACTTATATGTATAGGCGCCTCTCTTTCAATAATCCCACCTTGAGGCGCCATCGGATGACCGGGACGAACATGGCGTTTAATAAAATTAACCTTTTCAACCACTGCTCGTTCCTTCTTTCGGTCAACACGAAGCACCTTGCCGGTTTTGCCCTTTTCATCACCAGCAATGACCATAACCGTGTCGCCTTTTTTAATGTGCGACCACTTTGCCCTTTGTGTGTTCATAGCACCTCCGGCGCAAGAGAGATTATTTTCATAAATTTCTTTGCCCGAAGCTCCCTTGCAACAGGACCAAATACACGGGTTCCAAGCGGTTCCATCTGGTTGTTGATTAAAACCGCAGAATTATCATCAAAGCGAATATAGGTTCCATCTGGGCGGTGAATCTCCTTTTTAGTTCTCACCACCACTGCCCGAAGCACATCTCCCTTTTTTACCTTGGAATCAGGAAGAGCATCCTTAACAGAAACCACAATCACATCTCCCACTGTCGCATACTTTCGCTTACTTCCGCCCAGCACCCTGATGCAAAGAACCTTTCGGGCACCAGAATTGTCAGCAACATTTAATACAGTTTCATTCTGTATCATTGCTTACCACCTCTTCCTCACCCAATCTTCTTGCCCGCTCAAGAATCTTCATCACCCGCCAGCGTTTATACTTGCTTAATGGTCGGGTTTCTATAATCTGCACTTTATCGCCAATTCGGCATTCATTGCGTTCATCATGTGCCATAAACTTCTTCTTGCGCCTGATGTATTTTTTATAAAGTGGATGTAAAACCGTCCGCTCAACTTCCACCACAACAGTCTTATCCATCTTGTCGCTAACAACTATGCCCTGAAAAATCTTCCTCTGCCCTCTGGGCTTTGCCTCGCTCATTTCTTTTTCCCCTTAAGATTCCTTTCACGAATGACAGTAAGTACCCTCGCCAAATCTCTTTTGGTCTGCCGAATCAATGCGGTATTGGTAAGCTGACCTGTTGCCTTTTGTATTCTTAAATTAAACAAAGTTTTCCTCAACTCCTCCTCTTTGGCAAGGAGCTCTTCATCGCTCATTGTTCTTAGCTCACTAGCCCGCATAGCTATGCTCCCTGGTTACAAATCTTGTCGCTATCGGCAATTTATGAGAAGCAAGGCGAAATGCCTCGCGAGCGGTTGCCTCGCTTACTCCCTCAAGCTCATAAAGAATCCTTCCCGGCTTAACCACAGCTACCCATTCCTCAGGATTGCCTTTACCTTTACCCATTCTTGTCTCTAGGGGCTTTTTGGTAAGAGGCTTATCAGGAAAAATCCTTATCCAGAGCTTACCACTGCGTTTAACATGACGAATAATAGCAACTCTAGCAGCTTCAATCTGACGAGCAGTGATCCAACCCCTTCCCAGCGCCTGCAAGCCATATTCACCAAAGGCAAGAGTATTGCCCCTGCTCGCTTTGCCTTTAACTCTGCCTTTCTGCTGTTTTCTGTATTTGGTTTTTCTTGGCTGAAGCATAAAGCTCCTCCTTTATAGCATCAGGGTTTCTTTTCCTTTTTTGCCTTTTAAAATCTCTCCTTTAAAAATCCAAACCTTAACACCAATTACTCCATAAGTGGTTTTTGCCTCTGCAAACCCATAATCTATATCTGCACGAAGGGTCTGAAGCGGAACCCTTCCTTCCCGATACCACTCTGCCCGTGCTATCTCTGCTCCGCCCAATCTCCCTGCACATCTTACCTTTATTCCCTGAGCACCAAATTTCATTGCTAGATTAATTGCCTTTTTCATCGCCCTTCTATAACTAACCCTTCGCTCTATCTGTAAAGCGATGTTCTCGCTTACTAGCTGAGCATCTGTTTCCGCTGGTCTTACTTCCAAGATGTTGACGAAAATATCTGCATCAGTGAACTGCTGAAGCTCTTTTTTCAAAACATCAACTTCTTGCCCTCTTCTTCCAATAATCATTGCTGGACGAGCAGCATAGATATTAACTCTGCATTTGTTCGTGCTTCTTTCTATTTCAATCTTGCTAATCCCTGCATGATAAAGCTTTTTCTTGATATAACCACGAATCTTTAAATCTTCGTGCAACAGCTTGGCGTAATCTTTATCTGCATACCAGCGGGATTCCCAAGTTTTAATGTATCCCAGCCGAAAACCTATCGGATGAGTCTTTTGACCCAAAAGGTCACCTCCTTTCTTTTATTTTTCTGCCAAAACTATAGTTATATGACTTGTCCTGCGCCTGATTCTTACCGCACGACCCATTGCTCTTGCCCGAAACCGAATAAGCATCGGACCACCATCAACTGTAATCTTCTTTATATAAAGATTTGATATATCCATATCCCCTTTCTGCTCAGCATTAGCAATAGCGGATTGCAAAACCTTGTAAATAATCCTCGCTGCCTTTTTCGGGCTTAATCTTAAAATGGTGCGAGCTTCTTCCACGCTCTTTCCCCGTATAGCATCTGCAACCAATCTCGCCTTTCTCGGCGAAATGCGAATGTATCTTAATCTTGCCACTGCCTCAGACATTTTACCGCCTCACTTCTTCTTTCCTTTAAGCTTGGCTTTTCTATCTGCTGCGTGCCCGTAAAATGTCCGTGTAGGAGCAAACTCGCCAAGCTTGTGTCCTACCATATTCTCAGTAATAAACACAGGTATAAACTTCCTGCCGTTATGCACATGGAAAGTAAGCCCCACCATTTCTGGAATAATGGTGGAGCGACGGGACCAAGTGCGTATGGGCTTGCGGTCGCCCGTTTCTTTTGCCTTAAGCACCTTACGAAGCAAATGGTCATCAACAAACGGTCCCTTTTTTATTGAACGAGGCACCTTACACCTCCTTTATTTTCTTCTTTTGACAATAAACTTATCCGTTCGCTTATTTCTTCTGGTTTTAGCGCCAAGAGTTGGAAATCCCCAAGGCGTTACCGGATGTCTTCCTGGTCCGCTTCTGCCTTCACCGCCACCGTGAGGATGGTCAACAGGGTTCATTGCCACTCCCCGCACTGCCGGACGCCTTCCCAGCCATCTGCTTCTTCCTGCTTTTCCAAGAGTTATATTAATATGGTCAGGATTGCTCACCTGACCAATAGTTGCCCAGCATTCTTGATGAATTAACCGCTCCTCACCGCTTGGAAGCCGAATCAGAGCATACTTACCTTCTTTGGCAACTACCTGACCATAAGTGCCTGCTGAGCGAATAAGCTGACCGCCCTTACCTATCTTCAGCTCAACATTATGAATTAAAGTTCCTAAAGGAATATTCTTTAAAGGCAGGTGATTTCCAACCTTTATCTCTGCATTTTCATCAGCAATAACTGTATCTCCAACTTTTAATCCATGAGGAGCAATGATGTATCGCTTCTCACCGTCAACATAGTTTAAAAGAGCAATAAAGGCACTGCGATTAGGGTCATATTCAATAGAGGCTACCTTTGCAGGAATGCCTCTTTTATCCCGTTTAAAATCAATAATTCTATATCTGCGTTTATGACCACCGCCACGACACCAGACCGTAATGTGACCATAATTGTTCCTTCCTGCCCGGCGAACCAGTGGGCGCAGAAGCCTTTTTTCAGGCGGCTTTTTCGTCAGCTCGCTGAAATCTAAAACTGTCATATGCCGTCTGCCAGGCGTGGTTGGCTTGAAGGTTTTAATTGGCATCTTTATATCTCCTCGTAAAAGTCAATTTTGTATCCTTCTTTTAAAGTAATAATCGCTTTTTTCCAAGCGCTCTGGCGCTGAACCATTTTTCTACCCCAGCGCCTGCGTTTGCCCGGAACACGCATCGTTCGCACCTTATCTACTTTTACATTAAAAATCTTTTCCACCGCCTCTTTTATCTGGGGCTTGGTGGCATTCCAATCAACTTCAAAAACCACCTGATTTAACTGCTCATTAAGCTGAGTGCTTTTCTCAGTTATAATCGGGCGCTTAATTATTTGATATATATCCTTCATTGCAGAGCCTCCGAAACTCGCTCAACAGCTTTTAAATCCATAATCAGCCAGTTAAACCTTAATATATCACGAACATTTATTCCCTCTGCCCGAAGAACCTTTACTTTGGGCAGGTTGCGTGCGCTTTTCTCAACTTTTTCGTCCTTCTCGCCAATAACAAAGAGCGCCTTATCTAGCTCAAATCGGTCGCAAATTTCTTTGAACTTTTTGGTCTTTATCTCATCTAGCTGGATTTTGTCTATGATAAATAGCCGATTTTCCTTAAGTTTCAAGCTCAGGGCACAGCGAAGACCAGCTTTTCTTACCTTTTTGGGAAGATTAAATGAATAATCTCTTGGCTTGGGTCCAAAAACAACTCCGCCACCCACCCAGAGCGGAGAGCGAATAGAGCCGTGCCTTGCTCTGCCCAATCCCTTCTGGCGCCAAGGTTTGGCTCCACCGCCTCTTACCTCTCCCCTCGTCTTGGTGCTGGCTGTGCCACGACGATGACAAGCCTCTTGCCAAACAACTACCTGATGAAGAATATGGGTCTTGATGGGAGCTCCGAACACACTGACAGGAAGCTCGGTCTCTCCGACCTTCTCACGATTTTGGTTATATACATCCACTTTAATTTTATCTGCTACTGCTGGTTCCGCCTCACCCATTGTTCAACTCCTAAAGCTTAATTTCAATATCTATTCCTGCGCTCAAATCCAGCTTGCCGAGCGCATCAACCGTTGCTTGAGTGGGGTCAATGATGTCTATCAGGCGCTTATGCGTGCGAATCTCAAAATGCTCCCTGCTCTTTTTGTCCACATGCGGACTGCGAAGCACGCAAAAGCGGGTGATTTCTGTTGGAAGCGGAATTGGACCGGAAACCTTGGCACCGGTTCGTTTGGCAGTCTCAACTATTTCACGGACAGATTGGTCCAGAAGCTGATGGTCATAAGCTTTAAGTTTAATCCGAATTCTTTGTGGCATCGCTACTTACCCCGTTTTTTAAAAATCTTTTTCGCTCTTTTCAAGAATGCTTCCAACATAGCCCGCTTCTTATTCATATCTTTTAATATCCCCTGACCTTAAACAGTACCTGCTCCTGAACATCTTCAGGAACCCTCTGATAGTGGGAAAACTGCATAGTAAAGCTACCTCTTCCCTGAGTGAGGGAGCGGAGGTCATTAACATAGCCGAACATCTCCGCTAAGGGCACAAGCGCACGAATTACCTGTGCACCTTTTCTCGTCTCCGTAGAGGTTATCTCACCTCGTCTTGCATTAAGGTCGCGCAAAACATCACCAAAATACTGCTCAGGAACAATCACCTCTAGGCTCATAATTGGCTCAAGCAATGCCATTTTTGTTTTGCGCATCGCCTCTTTAAACGCAAGCGAACCCGCAACCTCAAAAGCAAAATCACTGGAATCCACCTCATGATATTGCCCATCAAGCAAAATCGCTCTAATATCCACTACAGGAAATCCCGCCAGCTCACCCACTTCCATAGCTCCCCGAACGCCTCTCTCTACCGCAGGGATAAATTCCTTTGGAACCCTTCCTTCTCTTACCCTGCTTTCAAATTCAAATCCTTTCCCCCTCTCAAGTGGCTCAAACCGCATTTTAACCACACCAAACTGACCCCTACCGCCCGTTTGCTTGATAAACCTTCCTTCTGTTTCTATCGGCTCCAGAATGGTCTCTTTATAAGCAACCTGAGGCTTGCCTACCTTTGCTTGAACATTAAACTCACGGAGAAGTCGGTCAACAATAATCTCAAGATGAAGCTCTC
>CAZQJX010000018.1:4183-28197 GCA_964592965.1 uncultured bacterium | reverse complement strand
AGAGAGCGAAAAGTCCCGAGAGAAAAAATGTTCAAGGTAACCATTGCTCCCAGCACTGCGCCCAGTGAAAAAGAAAAGGTAGAAGAAAAAGCTGAAGAAGCTCCTTCAGAAGAAGCAGAAAAAGAACCGGAAGAAAAAGCCAGCGAAAAGCAGGCTCAAGAGGAACCTACTGAATCCAGAGAGGAGGAAGATAAATGACTGAACAGGGAAATTCTGGCACAACCCAGACCACTACTACTCAACAACCAAAAGAGGAAAAAAGAAGGCAATATCCTCGCAGAAAGGTTTGTAGGTTTTGTCAAGAGAAAATAGAAATTGATTATAAGGATGTTCGCCTGCTTTGCAGTTATATCAGCGAGCGTGCTAAAATATTACCGAGAAGAATGACAGGCACCTGTGCCTATCATCAGCGTCAATTATCTCGGGCAATTAAGCGAGCAAGAATAATGGCACTGCTTCCTTATGGACCACCCCATATCTAATACCCTAAGGAGAGGTGAAAATGAAGGTAATCCTTTTAGAGGATATTGAAGGGAGAGGAAAAGCTGGAGATATTATTGAGGTAAAAAACGGTTATGCCAGAAATTATTTAATTCCAAGAAAGCTCGCCATACCAGCCACTGGCAAGAACCTTGCTCAACTTGAACATCAGCGCCGATTGATTCAGGCAAAAGAAGCCAAGCGGAAAAAAACTGCACAGGCTCTTAAAGAGCAGATTGAAAAACTTTCTATCACCATTCCCTGCAAGGTGGGAGAAAGTGATAAACTTTTTGGCTCTGTCACTGCCAAGGACATTGCTCAGGCTCTTAAAAAAGAAGGAATTGAGGTTGATAAAAGATGGATCAAGCTTGATGAACCGCTGAAAAGTCTCGGCGTGTATAATGTGCCCATCCATCTTGACCAAAACATTGAAGCCACTTTAAAGGTCTGGCTGGTAAGAGAATAAATTAATGAAGCAAAAGCCATATCTTTTTGTTTCAGCAATCATCGCTCTGTTTATCTGGGTGGGTATTGTTTCTTGTGGCGGTTCCAATGAAACAGACAAAGTAGAAGTATATCTTCCTGATTACGACCCGCAGGTGATATTGCCACCAGGTCCGATTGTTGTTGATGGCTCAACATTGGTGATTCAGGGGCACAATCAAGCTCCTATTGTTCACTCCTATCCTGAATATGCAGGAGTGGAAAATCCCGGTGAAGTGGGAATAGGTAGCTCAGCAGGATATGACCCGCAGGATTCATTTGTTGTTCCCATAAACATTAATCTGGGAAATAAGGTTCTTGGCAATTATAAATTTCTTTTAAAAATTGACCATCCTGACCTGATCAATATCAATTGGATTGATGGAAACAATCCCAGGCTTGCCACTGATTATCCTGATCAATACCAAGCGATTGAAAGTGGCTTTAATCAACCTACGAGAGAGGATGGAAGCACTAACTACCCTCAAAAATGGATTTATATAAGTGATTCTGGAAGTGCAACCGGAAGGGTGAATCTTGTAGAAATCTCATTTACCATTCTTGATACCTTACCTTCTCAGGGAATAAACCTAGACTTTGAAATCATTGAGCTGAAAGATGACCAAGGAAATGACCTCTGCCCACAATTTCAGGGCGGATGCACAGTTTGGGATGGAGTGATTATCAATAATTTCCGAATTGAACAGCCATAAAGCTAGCTCCGATATTCTGCATTAATCCTGATGTAAGCTTCAGTTAAATCGCAGGTCAAAACCTCAAATTCTTCCCTGCCTTCACCAAGCTCAAGAATGATTTTAAAGCCAGATTTTTTTAAAATGCTTTTCGCTTTTTGCTCTCCTTTTCTAAGATATTCATTTATTACCGCACCGTTTTTTAAAACAACTATGCGCCTTTTGGATTCAGGCTCTTCAAAAATAAGCTTGATTTTACTGGAATTGAATTTAACACCCGCACCGCCTGCACTGGCAATAATTCTTCCCCAATTAGGGTCGCTTGCATAAATTGCAGTTTTGACAAGGGGAGAGTTGGCGATTTTTCTGGCAATCTTTTCAGCATCAGATTCGCTCCTCGCACCTTTTACCTGAACAACAAACCACTTGGTTGCTCCCTCTCCATCTTCAACAATCTTTCTTGCCAGTTCCTTGCAAACTTTAATAAATCCCTTTTCAAACTCTTCCCACTCAGCTAAATCTGGATTAAGTTTAACCCCACTGGCACCATTTGCCAGCGCAAATACCGTATCATTGGTGCTTGTATCGCCTTCAACTGTAATGCGGTTAAATGATTCTGCTACTGCTTTTTTTAAAAGCATCTTTAACGGTCTTGCTGAAACCTGTGCATCCGTAAGAATAAATGCGAGCATTGTTGCCAAGTGAGGCTGAATCATTCCCGCTCCTTTGGCAAAGCCCAAAATACTAACCTTTTTGCCTGAAACTTTAAAAGCATAGCTGGATATCTTTTCTTTGCTGTCTGTTGTCATTATTGCTTGAGCAAAATCCTCCCAGCCATCTTCACTGAGCTTAGAGACAAGCTTGGGCAGGGCTTGGCAAATCTTTTCCACAGGAAGTGGCTCTCCAATTACTCCTGTGCTGGCAAGGAGAATTTCGCTTTCTTTTAATTTGAGCCTTTCTTCCAGCAACTTGCTTATTTTAAGGGCATCTTTAATCCCCCTCTCTCCCAACCCACAATTAGCATTTCCAGAATTAACCAAAATTGCTCTTGTTTTTGAGCCAGATTTTTTAAGCCTCTCTCTGCTCACAATTACAGGAGAAGCTTGAAAACTGTTTTCAGTAAAAACTGATGCTACTGTTGCCAGAGAAGAAGAAAAAATTAACCCGAGGTCTTTGCGAAAGTCTTTTTTAATTCCAGAGCAAATCCCTGCAAATAAGAAACCTTTAGGAATGTGAATTATCATTTTTCATCTTTTTCTGCTTTGATTATCCTTTGAAAAGCAAGTTGAGCTTCACCAATCAGCTCCTGGAGGCTGGCAAGGTCTGGCTCTTTTTCAGGTGGCTCTGCTCCAGAATCTGCATATAAAATAAGAGCTATTTTGCCATAAACAAAGATAGGCATTACCAGCGCACGAGCAGGGACAATTCCACCTAATCCCACTAAAATACGCTGATTAACCGCTCCTTTGGGCAGGGCGCCCATATAATAAGCACCTGTTTTGTAAACCGTTTGAAAAACACTTTCCAGCTCAAGAGGAACCATCAGGCTTGCTAAAGATTTTTTATCAATACCACTTCCCCTTCCCTTCCATCCAAAAGCCACCTGACCAGTAATGTAAAAAAGAGCCACACGAGGAAAAATCAACTGGGCAAAATCAAGGATAATATCTGCAATCTCTTCCCGGATTTTAGCTTCTCTTAATTTTTCTTTTTCTTTTGGTAAAATCAGGCGGGGATATCCTTCCCTTCCTGCTCGCTCCCAGAATTCATCTAAATTTTCAGGTGGCTTTTCTTCTTTTTCTATTCTTTTCCCTGGGTCAGTGATTTCTGGTATGGTTTCGCTTGCAATCCAGAGGCTTTCCCCAGGCTCTGCGTTCATAAGTGCAGAATAAGGATAAAGCTCTCTCATCAGCTCAAGGTTTTTTTCCAGTTGAATAAAGCGAGTCTCTCTCTTAATGCCATAATATCTTTCCAGCGCCCATCTAAAATAGACCTCTAGAGCGACAAAAGGGCTGGGCTTGAGTCCAGTTGCTTTTTCAGCCTCTGCTAGAGCCTCTTGGTCATCAGGGTTAAGCATTGCCAGATATATTCTTCGGGCAAGCTTGCGAAATGGTATCATCTGATAGCGAATAGCCAGCTCTCTTGGCAGAAGTGAAATTACTTCATCAGGAATATCTTTTAGGTCTTCAAGCCTTACTGCTTCGGTGCCATATCTTTCGCTCAGTGCCTCTGCCAAATCCTTCTCGCCAATGTATCCCAGCTCAAGCAGAACTGTTCCCAGTCTTCCACCAAAAAGAATCTGGCACTGCACTGCCTGATTGAGCTGAGCAGGAGTAATGAGATTCTTCTTGATAAGAATTTCTCCCAGA
The DNA here is from genome assembly GCA_964592965.1 of uncultured bacterium. GTDB lineage: Bacteria > RBG-13-61-14 > RBG-13-61-14 > RBG-13-61-14 > DRUE01 > CAZKMM01. Next base: position 24,173 of record CAZQJX010000018.1, on the reverse strand, counting down.
GTTTGTGCCATTTGCATTAAAACTATATCAGAAAATTTCTCAAGAGAAAAATTTTAATAAGCGATTGGGAATTTGCGCCTGAAAAAGTTATAATCTGAAAAAAATGAAATCAGTAGCGGTTTATATAGTTCGCAGGCTTAGAGAGCGAGGCTATCAGGCGTATCTGGTTGGCGGTTGTGTTCGTGACCTTCTTTTGGGAATTCGTCCCAAAGATTGGGACATAGCAACCAGCGCCCGACCAGAGGAAATCCAGCGCCTTTTTAAAAAAACCATAATGGTAGGAGCTAAATTCGGTGTGGTCATTGTTCGGCTGAGAGGAAAAAATTATGAAGTAGCAACCTTCAGAAAAGACATGGAATACAAAAATGGAAGACACCCAACCGCAGTGGAATTTTCCAGCCCAGAAGAAGATGCCAAAAGAAGAGATTTTACCATCAACGGAATGTTTTATGACCCTATTGAAGATAAAATTCTTGATTTTGTTGGCGGAAAAAAAGATTTGGAAAAAGGCATTATTCGTGCCATTGGCGACCCAGACGAGCGGTTTGAGGAAGATAAGCTGAGAATGCTCCGAGCTGTGCGATTTTCTGCCCGCTTTAAATTCCCTATTGAGCCAAAAACCAGCTCTGCCATCAAAAGGCATTCGCACGAAATAGTTGAAGTGAGCGCGGAGAGAATCCGTGATGAGCTTATCCAGATTTTCACTCAGAAAAACCCAGACCTTGGCTTGGAGCTTTTGGACGAGCTTGGCTTGCTTGAGCCTATTCTTCCTGAAGTCTCAGCAATGAAAGGCGTGCCTCAACCGCCCCAGTTCCATCCAGAAGGAGATGTTTTTACCCACACCAAAATTATGTTGGGCTTGATGAAAAAGCCCACGCCCGAGCTCGCCTTTGCTGTGCTCCTTCACGACATTGGCAAGCCCCCAACCTATGATGACAGCAAGGGAAGAATTACCTTTTACAATCACGCACCGCTGGGCGCACAAATGGCAGAAAAAATCCTGAGACGGCTGAAATTTTCCAACCGCCAGATTAAGCTCATTACCGAGCTGATAAAAAATCATCTTAAATTCATAGATGTTAAAAATATGCGAGAAAGCACACTGAAAAGATTTTTGATGATGGACAATTTTGAGCTTCACCTAGAGCTTCACAGGCTTGACTGCCTCGCCAGTCACAAAGACCTATCAACCTATAGATTTATTAAGAAAAAACTTGAAGAATTTAAGCAAGAAATTAAAAAACAAAAGAAAAAACCCAAAAGATTAATAACAGGCGATGACCTTATTGCCATCGGGCTCACCCCAGGACCTATTTTTAAGCAAATCCTTAGCGCAGTTGAAGACGCCCAGCTTGAAGGAAAAATCAAAACAAAAAATCAGGCTATAAAATGGGTGAAAAAATATATTGAGGAAAGCAAAATCAATTAAAATTTCTTTAATTTTCTTAAAGTTAGATGATTTATCTGCCATAAAACTTTAAGATAAACCAAAACAAAGGAGGAAAAAAGATGCAAAAAGAGCTTCATCCTGCATTCTGCCATCGCAGGTATATTTTTCGGAGAAAAGTTTTTAAGCTGGTTGGTGGTGCTTTTCATATTTTTGATGAAGCGGGCAATTTGCTTCTATATTCAGAGCAAAAAGCATTTCGCCTGCGTGAGGATATGCGTATTTGGAGCGATGAGAGCAAATCCCAGGAGCTACTTCAGATAAAAACCCCGCAGATTCTTGACATTGGAGCCACCTATTATATTTACGACCCGCTTGAGCAAAAAACCATCGGTGCACTGAGAAGAAAAGCATTAAAATCTGTTTTTCGTGATGAATGGCTTTTCCTTTCTCCAGAAGAAGCAGAGCTGGGAAAGATGACTGAATCAAGCCTTTTAGGTGCGCTGTTGAGCAGGTGGATTAATCTTATTCCTCAAACCTATTCTGTCATTGACCTACAAGCTCAGGAGATTGCCATAATCCGCCAGCATTTTAATCCCCTTGTGCTCAGATACACAATGGACATCTTAACTCCAGAGCTTTCCATAGACCCCAGACTTTTAGTCTCAGCTGGAATTCTGCTTTGCGCAATTGAAAGGCGTCAGGAATGAATCAAACTTTAACCAGCTTCCATTTTCCGCGCCTAACTGCAAGGGAGAGGAATATAGCTCTAAAAAGGAAATCAGGGATAAGGCTGAGCCAAAGCCAGTGCACCTGAAGGTGCGCAACCTGCCACAAAATTAGAGCAATTCCTATCCTAAAAACATACATTCCCACTCCTTGAATAACCATAGGGATTTTAGTAGCCCCAGCACCCCTAAGCCCACCAGCATTGATAAAACTCACCGCTACTAAAGGAAGGCAGATTGCTACCACTTTTATGTATAACTCTGCAAGACCTTTTGTATAAAAACTGCTGGCAGGAAAAAGATAAGAGATGATAAATCTGGCTGAGCTAAAAAGCACCACTGCCAAAATTCCCATCCAGATAAGGCAGTAACGGACATTTGCTTTTATGCTTTTTTCTGCAAGGTCTGGTCTTTTTGCTCCCAGAAAAATTCCAACCATTGTGGTCACGCTTGCCCGATATGCCATTGCTGGTATCTGGGCAAATGGCAGGATTGTTATACCAATCACATAGCTGGCGCTTGGCTCGGTGCCAAAATGGTTGATTATGCTTATAAAGCTGATTAAACCGATTTGAATCAGCTCCCATTCTATGGCAGTGGGACCGCCTATTCTCACAATCCGCCAAACTATCTGCCAGTTGAGCTTAAAGCCAGAAAAATAGATGGGAATTATGCTCCGCCTGCTGGCAAACAAAACAAAAAATGCCAGAATCGCAAGGCAAAATCCAACCACCATTGCAACACCTGCTCCAACAATGCCCAATCTGGGAAAACCTGCTTTTCCAAAAATGAGCAGATATTGAAGAATAAGATTTATCATATTGCATACGGTCACAATTATCATCGGTGTTCTTGTGTCCCCTGCTCCTCGCAAACCAGCTGAGAGAAAAAAAGCAATGGAGGCTGGTGCCAGACCCAAAAAAACAATCCTGATGAATTTTACACCTTCATTTATCACCTCAGGCGGGCTTTGAAGAAGCTGAAAAAGTGGGCGGGATAGAGCTATTCCTAGAAAGCTGAGGGCAAGCGAGAGCAAGGTTCCAAACATAACTCCCTGGCCTAAAATTCTCCCTGCTTCTTCTTTATCTTCTGCTCCTATCTGCCGAGCAACCAGCGCAACCACTCCTATTCCCACAGCGCTTAATCCCACAACAAGGGCAAAAAATATCATCTGCCCTATTCCCACTCCTGCAAGGGAGCCTTCTCCCAGATGTCCGACCATCATCCTGCTGAGAAGTATCATTATCTGGTTGCCGCCCTGACCGAGAAAAACAGGCCAAGCAAGGCGCCAGCTTTCACTGCGAAGATAGCGCGCTTCTTCAGCTGGATAGGAAAATGAAAAACCAGTCCCAGGCTTTATCTCATTTGTGGGCATAACTTTAATTAAGAACTTCTTAATGCTAACTTGATAGACTGAACAAATTCGCTTGTTCTTTTAAAAAGCTCATCTGAGCCGGAGAACTCTTCTATGATTTTAACAAGGGCACTTCCAATTACAATTGCATCTGCCACTTCTGCTAGCTTTTTCGCCTGCTCTGGTCTGGAAATACCAAATCCCACTGCTACTGGAAGGTGAGTATATCTTTTGACCATAGCTAAATGCTCAATAATGTCTTTGGGCAATTCTGAGCGTGCACCTGTAACTCCAGTTACAGAAACATAATAGATAAATCCGCTTGAAAGCTCAGAAATTAGTTTAATCCTCTGGGGTGGAGTTGTGGGCGCAATCAAATGAACCAAATTTAATCCATAGCTTTTGCAAAGCTCTCTTAAAGACCCACTTTCTTCTGGTGGAAGGTCAACAACCAGCATTCCATCAACACCAGTCTCTTGCGCCAAACTCACTGCCCTTTCTTCACCAAATTTAAAAATCGGGTTGTAGTAGCTGAAAAGAAGGATAGGAATTTGAGACCTCTGGCGAACACGCTCCACAAGAGCAAAAACATCTTCAAGAGTAAAATAATTTTTTAAAGCTCGCTGACTGGCAAGCTGGATGGTTGGACCATCTGCCATCGGGTCTGAAAAAGGCACTCCCAGCTCAATGATGTCTGCGCCTGCCTGCTCAAGGCAGAAGATGAGCTTTTCCGTTGTTTCAAGATTTGGGTCGCCTGCAGTAAGATAAAGCACAAGCCCTGGCTGATTTTTTTCCTTAAGTTCCTTGAATTTATCTTCAATTCGACTCATCAGAGCAATTTATTTTAAGCCAATGCCCTTTTTTGAGCAAACTCATTTGACCAAAGGAAAATTTTGGTCTTTAAAATGATTGAAAAAAACAAGGAGGGAGAGAGATGTATTTTGATTCACCAGGAGCTCAAAATACCGAAGCCACTCTTAAAATCGCCATTCAAGCCTGCCTTGAGCGTGGCATTGACTATCTGGTTGTTGCCTCAACTACTGGCGCAACTGCCAAAAAGGCACTGAAGCTTATAAAAGATACCAAAATCAAGCTGGTGGTGGTTACTCATAATTATGGCTTTGCTGAGGAAGGAAAATGCGAATTTGACCCAAGCGTGCGAAAGGAAATTGAAGAAAAAGGGTATAAGGTTCATACAGGAATGCTTCTTACCAGAAATCTTGGCAAAGCCATTGTTAAAAAATTTGGTGGCGCAAGCGAATCAGAGCTGGTTGCTGGTGTGCTTAGGATTTTCTGCGAAGGGGTAAAGGTATGCGTGGAGATGGCTTGTATGTGCGCAGATGCTGGGCTAATCCCCTTTGATGATTGCGTCTTTGTTGCTGGAACCGCAAAAGGCGCGGATACCGCCTGCATCATTCGTGCGACCAGCTCCAATAACTTCTTCAATCTAAAAGTAAGGGAAATCCTCTGCAAGCCAAAAAGTTTTTAAAGATTTAAGAAAAATTCTTTCTGGGTATTGCTCGGTATTCTTTTTTAATCAGCTCCTTGGGTATGGCTTCTGGATTTTCAATAATCTGCTTGAATTCTTTAATAAAATCCTTGTAATAATCCACATTGCCAAAGCAATGAGGCGCGCCAAAGCATGCCCAAACCTTTTCTCCAAAAGGCAGGGTAAGAACAAAAGTTCTGTAATCAGTTCCGTGAAAGATAATAGGAAAACCCACCTCTCGCATAGGATTTCGCGTAACCATTAAAGCATAATTATTCTTTACTTCTTTTTTGGGAAAAACCCATCTTGCCAGAAAAAGAGCAAATCTCGGAAAGCGATTGGCAAGGAATTTTACCAGCGGTTGCCAGTTTTCTCGGATATTTCTTTCCACAAAATACTCAGGCTTTTCTCTGATGGCAATGTGCTCAAGCATATCTTTTTCTGGATGAATCTTTCTCACATATCCTGCGGGATAGCGAGCAGGATAGGCTTTATTATTAAGGGCAACTGTATATTGAGGAAGATATTTTTCACTTAACCGAGACGCAATCTTCATAATAAGCTGGTTGGGAGAGATTCTCCGCTCTTTACAAAATTGAATGAAGCGCCTGAAATTAAGCTCAAAAAGGATATTAAGTGTATAGCCCCTTCGCAAATACCAGTAATACTCCAGAGCGCCAAATGGCTCTCCAAACCAAGGATGGTCTTTATACATCAATCTTCCTCAATTAGAACCTTTTTTCCACAAGATATACAGCGGGCAACTTTAAGCTGACAGCTCTCGCAACTTTCAACCACCTCTCCCAGAATTGCCTGACAAAAAGGACAGCGCCTTTCGCCAGCGAGTGGCTCAACATCTATCATCTTTCTCTTTCCTTCCCGCTCCCTGCTTTTCCAATCGTCTATTGCCATTTTCAAGGCATCAAGCGCCTGAAAAGGACAATGCCATTTGTTTTTAGGAAGTTCTTTTAAATTCTCAAAAATCTCTTCCATTTTTAATTGCTCTATCTCTTGGATGCTCTTTCCCTCACACAGCTCAGCAATATAGCTGGCAACTGCTTTGCTTGCTCCACATCCAAGACATTTAAACCTAATCTTTTCAACCCTTTTGTCATTAACTTTGATGTAAAAAATCAGGATGTCTCCGCATTGAGCATTGCCAATTATACCTATTCCATCAGGTGAGTCAAGTTCTCCCATTCTTTGTGGATTGAAAAAATGTTCATAAAGAACATTTTTATTCCTCATTTTGTTCAATTTTATTTACCTTTTGGTCATAATCTTTGATTATTTCTTTTTCTTCAATGCCGAGTTTCTTTTCCAGTTTTTTTAACCTCTGCTCGTATTTTTGAAAGATTTTCAACCAGGTTTTAAGCATCTCCTGAAGCGGGTCGGGAAGGTCTGAATGCTCAAGGTCTTTTTCAAGGTCGCCAGTGGTGCGCTTTTTTATAACCTTTCCTGGCACACCCACAACCGTGGCATAAGCAGGAACATCTTCAATCACAACCGAGCCGGAGCCTATACGAGCATAATCGCCAATCTTAATATTGCCTAAAATGCAGGCATTTGAACCAACCACCACTCCTTTTCCTAAAGTGGGATGGCGCTTTTTCTTTTCTAAACTTACTCCGCCAAGCACAACCCCTTTGTAAATCAGACAATCATCGCCAACTTCTGCTGTCTCGCCAATAACCACGCCCATTCCGTGGTCAATAAAAACCCTTCTTCCGATTTTAGCGCCAGGATGAATCTCAATTCCTGTGAGCCATCGGTTAAAATGTGAAATCAGTCGTGCCAGAGTGAACCACTTTCTCTGATAAAACCAATGAGCAATGCGATAAAGCCAGAGGGAATGAAGACCAGGATATGCCAAAACAACTTCTAGCCAGTTCTTTGCTGCTGGGTCGCGGGCAAAAACCGTTTGGATGTCTTCGCGAAGGCGCTTGAACATAGAATTTAGCCCTGCCAAAGGGGGCTCATTTCTCTTAGCTCTTGAATTACTTTAGGCAAAACCTCAAGAGTGTAATCAATATCTTCTTCATTATTTTCAAATCCTAGGCTGAAGCGGATGGTTCCGTGAGCGAGCTCGTGGGGAAGACCTATGGCTAAAAGCACATGACTCGGCTCAAGCGAACCTGTTGAGCAGGCAGAACCTGTGCTTACCGCAATGCCCCGAGCGCTCAGCTTAAGCAAAATTGATTCTCCCTCAACATATTTAAAAGTAACGCTCAGGGTGTTTGGTAAAACCTTTTCAGGATGACCATTGATAATCACCTCAGGAATTCTCTCCAAAATGCCCTTCCTCAGCCTCTCCCGCAAGCTCCATATTTTCTCCACCCATTTTTCCCGCTCCCGCATCGCCACCTCGCAGGCTTTGCCCAAAGCAATTATTCCTAAAGTATTTTCTGTTCCACCACGAAGCCCTCGCTCCTGATGACCGCCGTGAAGAAGCGGGCATACATCTACCCCTTTGCGAATATAAACCGCAGCCACTCCCTTAGGAGCATAAATCTTATGCCCAGAAAGAGAAAGAAAATCCACACCCAGCTCCTTAACATCTATCTCCAGCTTGCCAACCGCCTGAACAGCATCAGTATGGAAATAAATATCGTGTTCACGCGCAATCTCTGCAATCTCCTGAATGGGCTGAATGGTGCCAATCTCGTTATTGGCAGTCATAATGGTTATGAGCACGGTCTGGCGGGTGATGGATTTTCTTACTAAATCAGGGTCAACCACCCCATACTGGTCAACCGGAAGCCAAGTGACCTTAAAACCCTGCCTTTCCAAAGTTTTTATGGAATTCATCACTGAAGGATGTTCTATCTGACTGGTAATAATATGCCTTCCTGGTCTTGCGCTGTTAGGTTTACAATAAATGTCCTGACAGGTAACTCCTTTAATCACCAGATTATTGGACTCAGAACCACAGCTGGTAAAAATAATCTCCTCTGGTTCTGCATTGATGAGCCGAGCGAGCTTCTCCCTTGCCTTTTCAATTGCTTCTCTTGCTTCCAAGCCAAAAAAATGGGCGCTGGATGCATTTCCAAAAAGGTCAAGGTTATCAATAATGGTCTTTTTTACTTCTGGATGAAGCGGAGTGGTGGCATTATGATCAAGATATACTTTTCGCATTTATTTATCCTCCTTCCTCGGCACCTGATACTGCTTAAGAATGTCCTCAATTAAAGGCGTGCATCTTACTCCACCGCACTCTCCTTTGGTCGCACCGGTGACCTCAGCAATCATATCCACTGTATAAGCTCCCCGAGCAATAGCTTCTTCAATCTGCTCTCTTGTGACCTTCTGGCATTTGCAAACATATTCAACTTCTCTCTCTTCCTCAGGCTCTTTTCCCAAATATTTATCAATTGCCCTGTGAATGGCATCAGCAGCCAACACCGAGCAATGAATCTTGTGCTCAGGAAGTCCGCCAAGTGCTTCAACAATATCTTTGTTGGTGATTTTTCTTGCTTCTTCTATATGCTTGCCAATAATCATTTCTGTGGCAATGCTACTTGAAGCAATAGCACTGGCACAGCCAAAGGTTTTAAATTTGGCATCACGGATGATGCCGTTTTCATCAATCTTAAGCCAAATCTTCATCATATCTCCGCAAACTGGGCTTCCTACTTCACCCACCGCATCTGCATCAGGTATTTCTCCCATATTTCTCGGGTTCTCAAAATATTCAATGACCTTTTTATTGTACATCATTTTCTACTCCTTCTATAGAAATACTTCCTTTTTGATTATAATTCTTGTAGGTCAAATTTCAAGCACCTTCTAAAATTTTCAGCAGGGCATTTGCCCATTCCCTTTGGATGCGGTATGGGAAATAAATTTTCCAGCGCTTTTGATTAACAGGGTCATAAGCGGTGATGTAGTTTTTATGATGGATAATTCTGGAATAGGCGCCCAGTGTAATTGCCATCTCGCCCTTGTTCCACATCACCTTGTGGATACCTTCTTTGCCAGCTCGTATTACCGTCATATCTCCAACATTAAGCTCCAGCTTCTCTTTTAACTTTAATTTTGCATAATCATTTCTCTCCTCAATCAACTCATAATTTTCCACCCAAACTTTTCCCAGCCAGCATCCGAGAATACCAAAGCCGTTGTGGTCATGAGCAACACAATCTGCGCCTTCTGCCCAGATGTGCATTCTCAGGCTGAAGAGCGCCTCTGGGTCTCTCCAGAGAATAATCTCGTTATTAAAGATATTGGCAAACTGCTCCCTTACAAAATGAATATCATGGGCAAGTCGCTCAAGAACTTTTTTTAAAAGCTCTTTATCCTCAAGGATTCTGGCAAGAGCAGATTTTACCTGTGCAATTTGAAGCGAAGGCTTATCTTCACTGGCAAAAGCATCACGAAGCTCATAAACATAATCAGTTAAACCCAAACTTTCCTCAAATAATGTCACCGCTCTTCTCCGCTCTTTTCTCTTTTATACAGCGCTAGAATGCCTCGCTCCTGAATGAAAATCTGCACCAGTTCATATCCCTCATTGCCTTTTGAATGAAAAAGCTCTATGAGCTTAGCAAATTCCGGATACTGCTCTTCAACCCTGCACCTACCATCAAGCAGGCAGACAAAAACCTGCCTGGGCTCATCTGCTATTACTTCCTTAAACATCTCCAGCGGATAAAACTCAAAGCTGTATTCCCAAGGCATCTCTTCCCTCCTTAAACTGGTTTAAGATAATCTTCGGGATTTATGCCAACCTCCTGAGCAATCTGCTTTACGCTGGCTTCAACCAGAGGATGAAGGGGGATGCCGTTTTTTCTCCTTTCTTCTTCTGCCTCAAACTCCGGCTCACCATGAATATAAATGCGATTATGACCAGGAGCTTTGGGAGAATCCTTGATTGCCTGAAGCGCCTCATCCATCGTCTTTTTGAATTCCTCAAGGGGGCGAAAGCCATCTACCTGAAAAGCCATAAAGAAATGCCCGACATTGCTTGGCTCTGGTCGCATACTCGTAAGCCCCTCCTGCTTGACACCATAATTAGCATCAGAAAGAACCGCAGAGAGAATATCTACCATTAAAGACAAGCCATATCCTTTGTGCCCGCCCAGCTCTCTGGTTCCGCCCAAAGGAGCAAGGGTTCCGCCTTTAAGCATCATCACCGGGTCATCAGTAAATTTGCCCTCAGGATCAAAAAGCCATCCAAGGGGGATTTTTTCCTGCCTGCGAAGCGCCTCTTCAATCTTTCCTGAAGGCACCACGCTAGTGGACATATCTAAAACAAAAGGCTTGAGCTTTCCTGCTGGCGCAGATAAACTGATGGGATTAGTGCCCAAAATAGGAGCAATGCCGAAAGTGGGTGAAACTAATGAGACAGCATTGCACATTGCCATTCCAATCATACCTTCTTTGAGCGCCATCATAGAGTAATAGCCGGCAATTCCAAAATGATTGGAGCGCCTAACCGAAACCAAGCCTGCTCCCACCTTTTTTGCCTTTTCTATGGCAATCTCCATTGCCTTTTTTGCCACCACAGGACCCATTCCATCATCACCATCAACAAGAGCAGTTGCAGGTAGCTCGTGCACTATTTTAATGTTTGGTTTGGGGTTAATGCTTTTGTTCTTCAATTTATTAATGTAAAGTGGAAGGCGAGCAACTCCGTGAGAATCAATACCGCGAAGGTCAGCGCTGAGAAGCACATCAGCAACTACATCAGCATCCTGCTCAGGTAGCTGATAAGCCATAAATATCTGTTTAACCAAAACGCGGAGAGCATCTGGCTGATATCTTTTTTGCTCCATTACTCGCTCCTCATCTCCTCTATAAGCTCAGGGTTTAAATCCTTTAAAGAAGGAAGAGCACCCAAACCGTCCGCATAAATAACCGCATTATTGACTGCTCTTGCCAGCACTTCTGATGAAAGTATTCCGAGACGATTTATCTCTGCGTCTATCTCACCCAATCCCACTGCGAAAATAATATCACCATCAAAAGTGGAATGAACAGGAGATAATGTGCGGGCAAAACCTGCTTCTGCCATTTTGGCAAGCAGATGGGCACGAACTTTATCCAGTTTGGCATTGGTTATAATCACGCCCAAATTGGTATTTTCACCAATTGAAACATCAATAGGCTTTTTCCTACCTGCCAGCACTCTTGTCATATCAATAAACTCGTTGGTTTGAGGATTTCGGCATCCGGCAAGGATTTCTCCTGTTCGGTAATCAAGCACATCTCCAAAATTATTCACTACTGCGATGGCACAAACCACAAGCCCGTCTTCAAGAGATATTTGAGCAAAGCCCAATCCGCTCTTTACAGCACCTTTTTGCCCAAAAAGCTTTCCTACAGTTGCGCCTGTTCCTGCGCCTATGCTTCCTTGCTCAATAAAATCTGATTGAGCAAGCTGGCAAGCTTGATAACCCATCTCAGCAGTGGGTCTCGCTTTGCTTGATTTAAAGCTCAAGTCAAAAATGATCGCACTGGGAACAATAGGAACCAAAGCAACGCGAGCAAAATAGCCAATGCCCTGCTCTTCAAGAAATTTCATCACGCCATCTGCGCTTGCCAGACCATAAGCACTTCCACCAGCAAGGCAAATACCATTAATCCCAGGAGTAATATGATAAGGGGATAAAACATCTATCTCCCTTGTGCCAGAAGCAAATCCGCAAATGTTCACACCTGCTGGCACAGATTTTTCAAAAAGGATAACCGTAACGCCAGTTCCCCCTTCAAAATCAGAAACCTGCCCGATTTTAACACCGCTTAAATTTATTCTTTCAGACTTCACAGACTTTTATCCTAACATTGAAACTTTATCTCTGCAAGAAATGCATTTTTATTGACTTGGTCGTTTATTTCAGCTAGTTTAAATAAAAATAATGGGAAGAAAAAAGAAATATTTGATTATCACTTTTGGCTGTCAGATGAATGTTCTTGACAGTGAGCGAATGGAAGGATTTTTGCGTGAGCTGGGCTGGGAAGAAGCGAGTGATATTCAGCAGGCTCATCTGATTTTAATCAATACCTGCACGGTTCGTGAAAAGCCAGAGCGCAAAGCGCTGAGTCTTTTGGGAAGGCTGTGCAAAAAGAAATCTTCTTCACTTTATCCGATAGTCGGCATTTGCGGTTGCGTTGCTCAGCAGTATGGAGAGGAGCTTTTAGTTAGGTTTTCAGGGCTGAATTTTGTTCTTGGCACCAATCAGGTTTACAGGCTAAAAGAGGCATTGGAAAAAGCCGAGAAGGGAGAAAGATTTGCGTTCACTGACTGGTTGGAGGCAAAAGAAAGCTCCTGCCTTTTTACCACCAGCAGATATAGACCTGTAAAAGGAGTAAGCGCTTTTGTCACCATTATGGAAGGTTGCGATAATTTTTGTGCCTACTGTATTGTTCCCTATGTTAGGGGAAGAGAGAGGAGCAGAGACCCGAAAGATATTATTTCAGAAATTGAGTGGCTGGCAGAGCAGGGAGTAAAAGAGGTTGTTTTGCTTGGGCAAAATGTTAATTCTTATGGCTTGAAAAACGGCTTTGGTGTGGATTTTCCCGAGCTTTTAAAAATGGTCTGCGGTGTTGAAGGAATAAAGCGAGTGCGCTTTACAACCAATCATCCCAAAGACCTTTCAGACAAGCTCATTGAGGTAATGGCAGAAGAGGAAAAAATTTGTGAGCAGATTCATCTTCCTCTTCAGGCAGGCTCCAATAAAATTCTAAAGCTGATGGGAAGAGGATATACAAGGGAAAAATATCTTGAGCTGGTGGAAAAGCTCAGAAAGGCAATGCCTGAGGTGGGCATAAGCACAGATTTAATTGTGGGCTTTCCGGGAGAGAGTGAGGAAGATTTTAAGCAAACGCTGGAAATGGTAAAGCTGGTTGAATTTGATGAGGCATTTACTTTTAAATATACTCCTCGCCCCTTTACCCGAGCACGCACCTATCCAGAGCAAGTTCCAGAAGAGATAAAGCGAGAAAGGCTTTATCAACTAGAAGAATTGGTGGAACGGATTACAGAGGAAAAGAATCAAAAACAAGTAGGAAAGAGCAAAGAGATTTTGCTGGAAGGAGAAAGCAAAAAAGACCCGGAAAGGCTCACAGGAAGGAGCAGAGAAGGAAGATTGGTGCATATACCAAAACAGGGTGCAGAAAAATTGATTGGAGAAATAATTGAGGTAAAAATAATAGAGGGGCTTAAGCATTCACTTATAGGAGAGCTTTTGGAGACAAAAACCGAAAACATCTGGCAAGGAGAGGAGCAATGTTTATTGAGATGAAGGTCAGCGGGATTATTTTAGACCCGGTCAGCAATGTTCCGATAGTGATTCTTAAAGATGAAACAGGCAAGCATACTTTACCTATCTGGATTGGTCTTTTGGAAGCAAGCGCAATAGCAATGGAGTTGGAGAAGATAAAAATTCACCGCCCGCTCACCCACGACCTTTTAAAAAATATCCTTGAGCAACTTCAGGTAGCGGTGGTTAAAATTGAGATTACTGACCTTAGAGATAATACCTATTATGCTCTTATCCATCTTAATGCTGGAGGAACTATTTTGGCAATTGATAGCAGACCCAGTGATGCCATTGCTCTGGCGCTTCGCACCGAATCACCCATTTATGTTTCCAAAGAAGTTTTGGAAAAATCCCGCCAGCTGGACGAAAAAGAGCGTGAATTCAGCGAACAGAACAAAGATAAATGGACTGAGATTTTAGAGAATCTAGACCCTGAAGATTTTGGCAAATATAAAATGTAATTAAGAAATTTGGCAAGTTTGGCAAAGCTTAAATTTAGTGCTGTTTTTGTTAGCTGGTCGGTTTTAGTTGTGGTTTTGAGTGTGGTTTCTTTTCCTAAGCCTTCTCATCCCCCGCCTGCAGGAATTGATAAATTGGTGCATTTCTCGCTTTATCTTGCTTTTGGCATAATTGCATATTTTCATCCTTCTCTTAACTGGCAAAGACTTGGTCTGGTTTTTATTTTTTCTGTTGCGCTTGGTTTTTGTTTGGAGCTGTTTCAGATTAAAATTATTAGCAGAAGTTTTGAATGGATGGATTTTTTCTGCAATAGCTTGGGAGCTGGTTTTGGTATAATGATTAGTGGTTTTTTGTGGCAAAGGAAAGGAGGAAGCTAAATGGCAAGGGTAAATATCTCACCAAGAACTCGCAAGATTCTTGAAGAACTGGCAGAAAGGATTATTCCTAGCGGTGGTCCTGGGTATCCTGGCTCGCAAGAGGTTGCTTTAGTTGACCGACTTTTGGAGAGAATGGCAGTAAATAAGCTTGCGGTTCTTGGATTGAAAATAGTTGCTTGGAGCTGGGAGCTCAGCCCAATTCTTTTGTTTAGATTTAAGCTTTTTACCAAAATGGGTCCTGATGAGCAGACTAGATATCTGGAAGGCTGGGAAAATAGCAGATTTATGCTCAGGCGCTATGCGCTTTTTGGACTGAAAGCTATTTTTCTTGCAAGTTTTTATCTTCAACCTCAGGTCTGGTCAAAGATAGGTTATGAGCCGGGAAAATGCTTTGCTCAATCTGAAAAAGGAGGGGAAAATTGAGCGCAGGAAAAATAATAGAGGGATTTGAAATTTCCACTGAAATAAAAGAGAGCGCAGATGTATGCGTAATAGGCTCAGGAGCTGGTGGAGCGGTTGTTGCCAAGGAGCTGGCTGAGCGTGGTCATTCGGTTGTGCTGGTTGAGGAAGGGGGAAGATGGACAAAAGAGACTTATCCCAAAGACCCACTAGAAGTATTTTTCAAAATGTATCGCGACCGTGGGATAACCTCTGCTTTGGGCAGACCACTGATTCCCCTTCCAATAGGAAGATGTTTAGGTGGAACAACCAAAGTCAATTCTGGCACCTGCTTTCGCACGCCAGACAAAGTTCTCCGACGCTGGCGGAGAGAATTTGGAATTGAAGGGATAGAGCCGGAGCAGATGCGCCCGTATTTTGAGAAGGTGGAAAAAATCATTCACGCCCAACCAGTAAGCCCTCGTGTAATGGGCAGGAATAATGAGATTGTGCTGGAAGGAGCAAAAAAGTTGGGCTATTCCTGCGGACCGCTTATGAGAAACGCTGATGAGGACTGTCAAGGATGTGGAATCTGCACGCTGGGCTGTCCCACTGATGGCAAAAAGTCAACAGATTTAAATTACATACCTATGGCGGTTGAAAATGGTGCTCGGGTTTACTGCGATGCCCGAGCAGAGAGAATTCTTGTTAAGCAAGGAGAGGTGGTTGGAATAGAGGGCTCAATTCTTGACCGAGAAAGCCAAAAGCCTAAAAAGCGCTTTCGGGTGGATTGCAAAATTCTGGTGGTCTGTGCAGGTGCGATTCATACACCAATGCTTTTGCAAAAGAATAAAATCTGCAATTCCAGCGGTCAGGTGGGAAAGAACTTAAGGATTCATCCTGGAATTAGGGTTGCTGCTCTTTTTGATGAAGAAATTAATGGTTATTTGGGCGTGCCTCAGGGAGCTTATGTTGATGAATTTGCAGACGAAGGAATTATGCTGGAAGGAGTTTTTGTTGTGCCATTTCTTTGTGCACCCGCCCTTCCTTATTTTGGAGAAAAGAACAAAGAAATTATGTTCAAATATAACAATATCTCTGCCTTTGGAGCAATGATTTTTGATGAGACCAGAGGAACGGTTCGTCCTGGTCCCAAAGGTCTTCCTATAATTAGCTACTGGCTTTGCAAAGAAGATGTTAAAAAGGCAAGCAAAGCCATTGCCTACACAGCAGAGATTTATTTTGCTGCTGGCGCAAAGAAGGTATATCCTGCGGTGTGCTGGATGCCAGAAATGACATCAATTCGTCAGGTGCGTGAATTACTCCACCGAGGAGTAAAAGCTAGCGAGCTGGAGATGATGGCTTTTCATCCAATGGGAACCTGCAGAATGGGCTCGGAGAGAAATAACTCTGTGGTCAACCCCTACGGAGAAAGCTGGGATGTGAAAAATCTCTTTATTGCTGATGCCAGTATTTTCCCGACCTGCTTGGGAGTAAATCCTATGGAATCAATAATGGCTTTTGCAACCAGATGCGCTGATTATATTCACGAAGTCAAGCTCACATAAATTAGGAGCCAACAGCCTCTGCTCCTTCTTCAACAGCTTCAAACTTGTGTTCACGGAATTTCTCTGGATGCTTAATCAGTGCCTTAAGGTTGCTATTGAGTTTTTCAAATACTTCTTCAAAGGTCTCCTCAATAATCCTCTTCCTTCCAATGGGACTGCAAAAGCTGATTATCTCTCTGGCTAAGAAGGGATGGTCAATACCCAGCTCTTTGATTTTTTCTGAAGCCTGACGGGCAAGCCTGTCGCTTTCAACAAGAAGCTTTGCCCGCTCTTTTCTTACCTCAACCGCCTCTTTAAGAGGGAGCACCAAGAAATTATCAGTGCGACGGGCAATACTCTCCAAAGCAGAGCCCCAAAGAGAAGAGTTTTCTTCATAAGCAAGACCAAAGGTAATATAGTGCGGAAATTCTATGGAATCTTTAATTGCACCATCATCCTCACTTAAATCAGGATTGTCTTCAAGATACTGCCGGTAAACATTAAGAGCAACATAAGCTTTTTCCCGAAGGCTCATCTGCTTTTCTATATTAAGCTCCATAAGGTCATAAGCATATTTTTCTGGAACCACTATTATAGGGAGAGCGTCAATGCCCATCTCTTTGGCAGCCAGATAGCGATGTTGACCATCAATTACCACATATTTCTCTCCCTTTTCCTTTTCAATGGCAATTAAAGGAACAACAAACCCGATTTTTCTCATTGACTCCTGAAGCCTGCGGATATGATGAGGACTGGGCTTGCGCTGAATCTCTATCACTTCCATTTTATCCAGAGGCACCACAAGGAATTTCTGCTCATAACCTAAGAGGGGCTCTTTAATCTTTGCCAGTGCCCTCATCTTCCCTTCCCTCCTTTGGTTGTAATCTTAAAATTTTTCCTGTTTATTGCTTAATCACTAGTTAGATGTTGTCAAGAGGCTTTTAAATTCCAGATAATTTGCTAAAATTTAAGGCAAAATGACCATCTCCAAGAAAAAGCTCAAGCAGGCAAAAAAGTTATATCCGCAAAAATCCATACGCCAGATAGCCAAAGAATTAGGAGTGGACGAAAAAGAGCTGGCAAAAGAGCTGAAAGAAGAGGAGCCCGCCTCGTCTTCCTTTCCCAAAGCTAAAATCAATATTGTTTCTTTGATTGTTCTTGTCGCCACCACCTTTATTATCTACTCCAACAGCTTTCATAATACCTTTCATTACGATGACTATCACTCTCTTACCAAAAACATTCATATTCGTAAGCTAAGCAACATTCCTAAATTCTTTGCTGACCCGCAAACATTCAGCTCCAAACCTGGAGTGAAAATGGTTCGTCCGCTTCTTCTTACTAGCTTTGCTTTAAATTATGCCTGGACACAATATAACCCTTGGAGTTGGATTTTGGTCAATCTCATCATTCATCTTGCTAATGTTATTCTGCTTTATTTATTACTGGTGCACTTTACAGGTAAGGAAAAGTTTGCCCTTGTTGCCAGCTTGATTTTTGCTCTTCATCCGGTTAATACTGAATCAGTTAATTACATTAATTGCAGGTCAACCCTTTTTGAAACCACTTTTATGATTTTTTCGGTCTATGCTTTTCTGCGGGGATTGGTCAATAAAAAATGGCTTTGGCTTGCTCTTGGCTATATAAGCTTTGGGCTTGGACAGCTGGTTAAAGAAGAGGCAATTGTTATTATTGCTATTGTCTTTATAATTGACCTGCTCTTTATCAAAGGCGAAAAAAAATGGCAGGAGAGAATTTTTTATTACCTGCCCTTTCTCTTCGTAATTGTCATTTACTTTATTTACCGTCAGGCGGTTATGGATGTTTTGCTTACTCAAAACAAGCCCCGTCCTTTTTTTATTAACATTCGCACCCAGTCAAGAAGCCTTGTGCATTATTTGAATCTTCTTTTGTATCCGATTCACCTGAACATCAGCTATGAGCTGATTGTCCGCTACCGCTGGATTAAAGACTGGGTTCTTTTGGCAATGCTTTATCTTGCGGTTCTTTTGGGAGTGGGAATTTATCTTTGGCGAAAACTCCCTTCTTATACCTTTTTTATTCTCAGCTTTTTTATCTTTCTGGCTCCTACTACCTTAATCCCGCTTAATGCCATAATGAATGAGCATCGGGTTTATCTTCCCAGTATAAGTTTTGGCATACTTTTCGCTGACATCATCTTCAGGTTAATGAAAAAACTTCCTTCAACCAAAAGAAAAATCCTCCCTAACCTTCTTTTAATAATCTTTACCTGCTATGCGCTTTTGGTTGTTGTTAGAAACAGGGTTTATGTATCTGATATGAGGCTTTGGCGTGATACTATCCGCAAATCACCGACCAAAGCTCAGGTGATTAGCGATTTGGGAAATGCCTATTTCCGACTCATCCCTCCCAATCTTGACCGAGCAGAACAATTATATAAGTGGGCGATAAAATACGACCCTCGCTATTTTAAGGCTTATCATAATCTTGCTATTGTCAATTACAGGCGAGCTGACCAAATAAGAGACCAAGACCCAGAGCGTGCAAAAGAGCTTTTTAAAATCGCGGTTAAATACTTCAAGCAGGCGCTTAACATCTTTCCATTTAATCCTGACTCTTGGAACGACCTTGGCACTACTTATATACAGCTAAAAGAATATGAAAACGCAGAAGTATGCTACAGAAAGGCAATTCGCTTAGACCCTCTGGATTATAAGGCTTATTTTAACCTCGGATATCTTATGGAAATTCAAAAGAAATATCCTGAAGCTGAAGAAGCTTATAAAGCAGCTGTAAGAATCTATGACCAAGACCCAAAGCATTGGTATAGATTAATTCAAGCCCAGTTCAAGCAGAAAAAATACAATGAAGTCCTCAAAACCATTGAGCAGGCTTTGCGACTATTTCCTAATAACAGAAGCTTAAAAAATGCTTATGAGCAGGTTTATGCTATTGTCAATGAGCTAAAAGCTACCCCCTGATATGAGCCTGAGAAAGATAAAATCTTTTGCTCTTAAAACCTTTTTTATCATATTCCTTTTTATATGCTCCTTTTGTAGCTCATCTAACTTGAAATCCCCTCAAAATGTCTTAAGGTTTAACCTCAGCACCGAACCTCCAACCCTTGATTGGTCAATAACCACAGATTCATCTTCTATTCAGGTAATCAACAACATAATGGAAGGGCTTTGCAAGTTTGACCAAAACTTAAAGCCCATTCCCGCTATTGCTTGGGGATGGTCAGTTGATGAAAATGGCAAAAGATATATTTTTCATTTGCGCAAAGATGCCCGCTGGTCTGATGGCAAGCCTGTTTTAGCCAAGGATTTTGTTTATTCCTGGCGAAGGCTGGTAAACCCGCAGACAGCAGCTGAGTATGCTTATTTTATCTATCTGGTAAAAAATGCTCGGGCAATTAATTCAGGAAAAATCAAAGACCTTACTAAACTCGGAGTTTATGCACGAGATAGCCATACATTGGTGGTTGAGCTGGAAAAGCCTGCTGTTTATTTCCCAGCAATCACTACCTTTGCGGTTACCTTTCCGCAGCGAAAAGACCTTGTTGAAAAATATCCTGATTCTTGGACCGAGCCTGAGCATATCATAACCAATGGTCCTTTTATGCTTAAATCTTGGCATCACGAATATAAACTTATTCTCACTCCCAACCCTTACTATTACGGTGAAAAGCCAAAACTGGAAAAGGTGATTTTTTATATGGTGGCAGAGCAAACCACTGCTCTTACACTTTATGAAACAGGCGACCTTGACCTAACTTCTCCCCCACCAAGCGCTATTCCCAGTTATAAGCATTCAGCTGAATACCATCAGTATCCTTTTCTAGCAACCTATTATCTTGGTTTTAATGTTAAAAAGCCACCGGTAAATGACCCAAAGGTGAGAAAAGCCCTGGCAATGGCAATAGACCGCTCATATATCCCAGAGATTCTTCAGGGCGACCAGCTTCCTGCCCGAAGTTTCATTCCACCAGGTATGCTCGGTCATAATCCAGAAATTGGCTATAAATT
>CAZQJX010000018.1:0-4083 GCA_964592965.1 uncultured bacterium | reverse complement strand
ATTATCCCTCTTTACTTTTATGTCCAAAACTGGCTGATTAAACCCTATGTTAAAGGGCTTGAGCTTAATCCTATGGGATTATTTTATTTCCATAAAGTCTGGATAGAAAAATGACAAAACTGCTGTTAAGCAGATTGGTTTATGGTGCTATTGTTGTCTGGGCAGTTGCCACCATAACCTTCTTTTTAATGCATACTGTTCCGGGAGGTCCTTTTGACCAAGAAAAGAAGTTCCCGCCCGAAATCCTCAAAAATATCCAGGCAAAATATCATCTAGATAAACCTATCTGGAAGCAGTATTTGTATTATATGCGAGACCTTGCCCATCTTCGCTTTGGTCCCAGCTTTAAATATAGAAACCGTCAGGTAGAGGAAATACTTGCGCAAACCTTTCCTATTTCACTGGCTTTGGGATTGATTGCTCTTTTTATTTCTATTGGAGTTGGAATTGGGGCAGGAATAATCTCTGCGCTCGGACAGAACAAATCCTTTGACCGAATAAGTATGTTCCTTGCTACATTGGGAATATCCCTTCCTAGCTTTGTGCTTGCGGTCTTGCTTATTTATGTTTTTGCTCATAGGTTAAAAATTCTTCCACCCGCCCTTCTTGAGGATTGGCGTCATTATCTGCTTCCGAGCTTAAGCCTTGCATCTGCCCCCACTGCTTATCTGGCAAGACTTGCTCGCTCCAGCCTGCTTGATACCATAAACAAGCCTTTTATTCGCTCTGCCCGAGCAAGAGGGATTGAGGGAGCACGACTTGTCTTCAAGCATATCTTAAAAAATTCCCTCTCACCTGTGGTAACTGTGCTTGGTCCTCTTGTTGCAATGCTTATAACAGGCTCTTTTGTTATTGAAAAAATATTCTCCGTTCCAGGTATGGGAAGATATTTTATCACTGCGGTTACCAATCGTGATTATCCTTTGATTATGGCAGTTACTATTGTTTATGCGGTTCTGATTGTGGTGATGAATTTTTTAGTTGATATAACCTACGCAATTTTAGACCCGAGGGTGAGGCTCAAATGAAGACGCTTTGGCTTGAAAAAAGAAAATTAACTTTAAGAAATCTGCCTAAGCCAAAACCCAAGCAGGGTGAGGCGCTTATTCGTGTTCTTTATGCAGGAATATGCAACACTGATATTGAGCTTTTAAAAGGATATATGGATTTCAGCGGTGTTCCTGGTCACGAATTTGTGGGAGTGGTGGAAAAAGGTCCTAAACAATGGCTGGGAAAAAGAGTGGTGGGTGAGATAAATATTGCCTGTGGCAAATGCGACCTCTGCCAGATGGGATTAGAAAGACATTGTCCGAACCGAACTGTTTTGGGAATTTATAAGAAGAATGGAGCTTTTGCAGAATATCTGACTTTGCCTGTAAAAAATCTTCACCTTGTTCCTGAGACAATTTCTGACCTAGAAGCTGTTTTTGTTGAACCGCTTTCTGCCAGCTTGCGAATTTTTGACCAAATAAAAATCAAAAAGAATGAGCAAGTGGTTATTATCGGCGATGGCAAACTTGCCCAGCTTATTGCCCGTGCGCTCTGGTTAAGAAACAAAAACTTAATTGTGATTGGAAGGCACAAAGAAAAACTTAATCTACTCGCCCAGCTGGGCATAACTACTTTAATAGAGAAAGATGCTCAAAAAGATGTTCAAAGGTTTGCACCTCAAGTTATTATAGAAGCTACAGGCAATCCCAAAGGCTTGGAGCTTGCGCTTAAGCTTTGTCAGCCAATGAGCAAAATCGTTCTCAAAAGCACCTATGCCCAACCGGTTAAAATAAACCTTTCGCAAGTGGTCGTTGATGAACTTATTTTAGTAGGCTCACGCTGTGGAGATTTTAAAAAAGGACTTGCACTACTTGCTAGCAAAAGAATCAAAACCACTGAGCTTATCAGCGGTATTTATCCAATAGAGCAATACCAAAAGGCTTTTAAAAAAGCAATGGAAAGAAAGTCTTTGAAGGTGATTTTAAAATGCACTTAAAATCAAAAAGTCCGCTTGAGCTTGCTTGGATAAGGCTTAAAAGAAATCGCCCTGCTATGTTCAGTTTGGTTTTTATTGTGCTAATAACTCTGGTGGCTATTTTTGCTCGCTGGCTTGCTCCCTACCCTTATTATCATCAGGACCCGCATCATCTCTTAACAGGACCAAGCCTTTCTCACATACTAGGCACAGATGAGCTGGGCAGAGACCTTTTAAGTAGAATTATTTATGGAGCAAGAATTTCTCTGGCAGTAGCTTATTTTTCCACTCTTTTCTCTCTTATCTTGGGCACTATTTATGGTGGGATTAGCGGATATGTGGGCGGAAAAATTGATAATATCTTGATGAGGATTGCTGATGTGGTCTATTCCTTTCCAGACCTGCTCCTTATCATTCTAATTAATACCAGCATTAGCAGAGAAGCCCTTGGAGAGGTTTTTGCAAAGCTTCATCTTCCTAGTTTGGTTAAAATATTCAACCCTGAGATTTTTTCTCTGCTTATTGCTCTTAGTTTGGTCAGCTGGGTTCATATTGCCCGATTGGTGCGAGGAGAGGTGCTCAGATTGAGAGAAGAAAAATTCGTTGAATCAGCTAGAGCACTCGGCGCCAAGCCAGCGTCTATCCTTTTTCGGCATATCCTTCCCAACACCATCGGACCTTTGATTGTAACTCTTACCTTTCGTATCCCCTCTGTGATTCTTGCAGAAAGCACCCTGAGCTTTATTGGTTTGGGCATTCAACCCCCGCTTGCCAGCTGGGGAACTTTGGCTAACACTGGCTTTGCTCATCTGCGCTTTCATCCTCATCTTATCCTTTTCCCTTCACTTGCAATATTTATCACTATTTTGGCGTTCAATTTCTTGGGAGACGGGCTCAGGGATGCTTTTGCGGTTGAGGAGAAATAATCAAGGGAAATTTTCAGGAAGGAAAAAGATTTTTTAAAATAATCGCTCTGAAAATTGACTCAGCAATTACACGATTACCAACTCCATTCGGATGCCTAGAACAAGAAATTTATTTTTGCTTGAAAAAGCCAGCTAATTTTGCTTTGCCATTTGACAACTATTCAAAATGGTTTTTTAATTCTTAAGATAAAATCAAATTGAGTAATTAAAATGAAAGCAGGAAAAAAGATAAGACCAGCTCAAAAAAACCTTTTCAAATACCTAAGGCTTGAGCTTAAGCCAACAAAAAAATGCCTTTCCTGCTCCCGCTCTTTGGGATTTTGGGAGCGAGTTCTTTTAGGAAGAAAATATTTTTGCAAAAGCTGTTATGAAGAGGTGGTTAATGGTCTTAACGAGGGAATTCGCAGGTATGAGAATTTTATCATTAAGGCTTTAAGTGATGGTAAGCTAACTCCCAAAGAACAAGATGAGCTGGAAGAAATTGCAAAAAAATACCAGTTGACCACTCTTGCCTGCAAGATTGCCTCTATTAATGCCTATTACAGGCTTTACCAGAAGGTTGTTTCTGACCGAAAGGTCACTGAAGATGAGCTTGCCCAGATAAATGAGCTTTGCCAAAAGCTCCAGCTCCCTGAAAAAGAAATCTCCCCCACGCTTCAAACTCTGGCAAAACTACATTTTCTTACCCAGCTGGAAGAAGGAATTTTGCCTGAAATTGATGCAGATATTTTCTTAAAAAGAAATGAAGTTGCTCACTATCAAACTAACTGTGAGCTTTATGAAGAGCGGATTAAAAGGGAATATGTAGGCGGGCATTCGGGAGTAAGCATCAGAGTGGCAAAAGGTGTTTACTGGCGAGTGGGCGGATTTAAAGGATATCCTGTTGAAAAAACTGTTCTCACCAAAATTGACCAAGGAAAACTTGTTATCACCAACAAAAGGATTGTTTTTTCAGGAGATAGAAAAAGCTTTTCTATACCCTATTCAAAACTAATAGATATAGAGCTTTTCAAGGATGCGGTGAAAATAAATCGTGAAGGGAAAAAACGCAAGGAATTTTTTGTGGTGCCCGAGCCGGAGATTTTAGCCAAAGTAATTACTTTAGCGGTTAATCAATAATTTTTTAACGCTCCCAAATTTCCTTATAATCCTTGCCCAGATAAGCTCTTTTAACCTCAGGGTCATTAATCA
>CAZQJX010000017.1:0-29425 GCA_964592965.1 uncultured bacterium | reverse complement strand
ATAATAAAAATGGTCGGGGAGAGCGGATTTGAACCGCCGACCTCCTGCTCCCAAGGCAGGCGCGCTACCCGTCTGCGCCACTCCCCGACCAAAAACAACTAAACCAATATTATTATTTAACACAGAAAACAAGGATTGTAAAGGTTTAACTTGAAAAGTCGCTCCTGCCTAGCTCACCAATCTTCTTCCCCATCCGCGAGCTAATTAAAAATGCTTTGCTCTTTCTGTGTTCACCTTTTCCGCAAGGGATTATGAGACATCTTTTGAATTTAAAAACCCTCTTGTTTAGTAGCTAGATTTTACCCACAACATAGCTTAAAATAAAAATGCTTGGGAGGAAGTTTTGAGAAAGGTAAAGCTGGTTATAAGTGATTTTCATATTGGCAGGGGAAGGTGGCTTGAGGATGGTTCTTTAAATCCGCTTGAGCAATTCATCTATGATGAAAAGTTTATTGAGTTTTTGGATTATTATTCCTCTGGAGATTACCGTCGTGCGGATGTTGAGCTGATTATAAACGGAGACTTTCTCAACACCATTCAGGTGGATTATGATGAGCGTCTTCCAGATGCTCTTACTGAAGCGGGCTCTCTGGAAAAGGTAAGACTGATTGTAGAAGGACATCCTGAGATATTTGATGCGCTCAGGCGCTTTGCTCATACCCCTCATCATTCCATTACTTACATTTTTGGCAACCACGAGCCAGCGCTTCTTTGGAAAAGCGTCCAGCAATATCTGGAGGAAGTCTTGGAAACAAAGATTCGTTTTCCTGGTTTTAGCTATATCTTTGATGGGATTTATGTTGAACACGGTCAGCAATATCATGCCATAAATCGCTTTGACCCCAATAGGCTTTTTTTGAGTAAGGGTTTAAAGGAGCCGATTATTAATCTTCCTTGGGGAAGTTTTTTTGTGATTAAGTATTTAAATCAGCTCAAATTAAAAAGACCGCACATAGACCGTGTTCAGCCCTTTGGTAGGTATTTGTTTTTATCTTTGCTTTTTGACCCTTGGTTTGCGGTTCCGAGCATAATTAAGCTGTTTTTATTCTTTTTTCGCCAACATTTGGACTGGCATCCTGAACGGAAGAATCCTATCTTAACTTCTCTTTCCATCCTTCGTGACCTTTCGCTTAATCCTCAGCTTGAACATTATGCTCGCCAGATTTTGAGCAGAGGACATTATCATACGGTTATTTTTGGTCATAACCATCAGCCTGCGTATCGTAAGCTGGGCAAGAATCAGCTTTATGTTAACACCGGCACCTGGAATGATTTAATTCATCTTGACCTTGCCAATCTCGGTCGCCAGCGGAGAATGACCTATGCCTACATAGAATATAACCGCCAAGGCGTTCCTCAAACCCGGTTGAAAATATGGAAGGGAACAAGACTGGTGGAAGAAGATGTAATCTTTTAATTATGGTTAAAGCCCTTTTTAAATTCTGATATTAATTAAAGGGTTGATTGTTTACAGATTTTAATTCAATGCTGATTTGAAGATATTAAATTTTATTATTTATGGCAACTTGAAAAAACTCAAATTATAGCAAAAGAGTTTTTTGGGCTAACTTCTTTGTTTTTTTCAAACCCTGATGTTCAAATCATTGGTCAGCCAGTTTTCTTGCCAAACTTAGGCTCTCTCCTATCAGGATATCGTATTCAATTTCTCCCCAGACGGTATTTTCTGCCTCGTATCCGCCTTTACGATATTCTTCTGGGGTTGTGCAATAAAGGAAATGCCCATTGGCAAGTCCTGCAACAATTGGATATTTGTAGCCATATCCTTTTGCGCCCTGTTTAATTGTCCAGCCGATTTCTGAAATGGCTTCAATGGGTAAGCCGAGAAAAATCAGCTCTCCGAGCCGAACCGCTCCAAAAGGCATTTCACCAAGCCAGTGTTTAGCAAGGGCTTTGGAGATGGGTATGCCCATTAGTTTGGGCTGAGCATTTACCCATCTGCGCACAAGCTGATATTTAATTGGCTCTGCATTGATAGGCATAGCGGATTTAATCAAAGGCAGGACAGATTCTGCCACCTTCTTTCCGAACATTTCCATACATTTGAAGTCATCAGGGTCATCCTTAGTGGTGATATTAGGAGCTTGGTCGCCTTCAGCGCCGTTCATATAAATTACCACTGCGCCGGGATAGTGCTTTTCTATCTCTTTTCGCATCACTCCCGGCCAGTCTGCACTGATGAGGAAATTGTCAGCACCGAGAGTGGTTGCATGGGTGGCAAAATGAACAAGAATAGCAATGGGTTTGCCAGATTTATCATCCACTCGTATTACGGTGATGGTATCATCGGTAATACCTTCTGGATGAGCAGGGTCAAAGGGAGTGGAGAAACGCCTAGTATCATAATTATAAGAAGGCACTCTTCGGTTGCGGGTAAGTCCGGGCACCTGTTTTTGAGCAATTTTTACCACAGCTGGTTTGAGATTGCTCTCCGCTTGATTAATTGCTTTGACAACTCCATCAGCAATAAAATCCACTACCTTTTGGCTGTATTTTCCAAAGATGAGGCTGGCGATGATTATCTTTTCTACAGCTCCTGGAGCAGAGTGGGAGTGGGTTGCGGTGAGGAGTAAATTCTGGTCACCAAAGCCAGAGCCTTTTAATCTTTCTAAAACAGCGCTTCTGATTTCATCAGAAACTTCTACAAGGTCAATCACAGCAATTGCCACTTTTTTCTCCCCAGATTTAAATACAAGCGCCTTTGCCATAACCTCATCGTGCACGCCGGTTGCAGGCTTTCTATTGCGAGCGCCATATCCACCAAGAGTGACCTTCCATTTGTCCACGGGCGGAGTTATGCTAGCGGAGCCAGCTCCTGCTAAAATCTCAGCCCAGCTGGGAAGGCAAAGGAGCAAAAGAATGATGCCCAAGATTGCTCCAGCAGTTCTTTTTTTGCTCAACATTTATTCCCTCCTTGTTTTAGAAATTAAGCTCATAAAATTTTACTCCTTTATGGAATCAAACTCAAAAATTTATCTTTACCAAAACCGATAAATCTGTTATTTTAGTAAATAGATGTTACCTATTTCTGAAGAAAAGGAATATAATCCTTTTCAAACCAGCCTTTTGTATCAAGTAGTTTTAATTTTTCTTCTCGCAGACCTTTTTGCATTATTTGAGGTTGCTTTTTCTGGAGCAATAATAAAAGAGGTTTTAAAATTTCTCTCTCAAAGTATTTCTTATAAAGATTTTTTTGTTTTTAAAGATTTTTTTGAATCCCGCCCGGTTCGGCTTAATCTTTTATTATTTAACACCTTCACGATAATGATTTTAATTTTTCTTGCTCCCTTTTTAATCTCAAAGAGAATCCGCAAGTGGCTTTTAGATGAATCTCGACTAGTGAATGTTGGTGCTTTTGTCCTTGTTGGCTTTGTGACAATTCTTTACTTTGCCCATATCTGGACTTTCTCCCAACTAAAATTAAGGTTTTTTGCAATTTTGAGCGAGCTTTTTTTCATATCAATCTGGCTGATGGTTATGGGTCTAATCAGCAAATTTACCTCTTTTAAATTTTGGGATTACAGAATTATTTTCCTTTCTTCCTTGGGAATATTTAGAAGTTTAGTATTAATTAGAATTTTTACTGTTCTTGTTCATTCAGGAGGGTTAAAAATATTTGGAAGGTTTTTATGTATGGGCACAGCCGGTATTTTAGGTGCTATTTTGTTGGGAGTGTTTTTTAGCTGGCTTTCTTGGCGCTGGAGATGGGGTGTTAGGGTATCAAGAGCGCTTGCTGGGCTGGTCTTTGCCGTAAGTCTTTGGAACTTATCTTTACCACCAAGAGAATGGCTTAAAATTTATTTTAAAGATACGCGCTTTGGCGGATTGTTAGGGTCAGGAGTAAAAGGACAGTCAAAATCTGATTATGCCCGCTTAAAGCATCTTCCCAATGTTGTTCTTATAGTTATGGATACGGTTAGAGCAGACCATCTTTCACTTTATGGGTATGAGCGGAAGACCACACCTTTTTTGGACTGGCTGGGCGCTCATTCGGTTGTGTTTGAGCGAGCGTATGCAACTTCCAGCTGGACAGTTCCTAGCCATGCGAGTATTTTCACTGGGCTTCTTCCTGGAGAACACAAATGCACTTATGAGAATTTGAGGTTATATCGGGACATTACCACTTTAGCTGAAAGGCTCCAAAAACTCGGATACCTTACCCTCGGCTATAGCAATAACCCTGCGATTAATCGTATGAGTGGACTGGTGCAAGGATTTGATAAATTTGAATGCGCAAATCAACTAAATGCTGGAGCTGGTTTCTTCTCAGGGGAAATTTTTCACTGGCTTTACCTTTTAACTTTTAGGCTTAAACTCATCACAGACAGTGGAGCCAAGCTAACTAATAAGCTATTAAAAAAATGGTTCTGGAGACTTAGTGAGCAGGACCGTCCGTTTTTTCTATTTGTAAACTTTATGGAAGCTCACCTGCCTTATCCTACAACCAAAAAGGCTTTTCGTTTTGTTCCAGAACCGAAAAAAGCCCAAAGGCGCTTTCCAGACCACGAGTTCAATTTCTATAAATTCATCTGCCAGCCACCTAATGACCCAGAATTTGAAGATTACATAATCAGAAGATATGATGGTGCAATTTATTATCTTGACTCTAAACTGGCGGGGGTGTGGCGTAAGCTGAGCAGATTTGGCTTTTTAAACAATACCATCATTGTAATATTAAGTGACCACGGTGAGCTTTTTGGTGCGCATAATTTTTGGGGACACGCTTATTATCTTTGGGAGCCATTGATTCATATTCCCTTAATCATTTTTTATCCGAGACTCCTTACACCCAAAAGGGTAAAAAATCCTGTCTCTTTAATGGAAGTTCCTGAAATGATTATGGAGCTGATTAACGGAAGAGTGCCCAGGCAAATCTCCCATCCGGCTTCTGAACCAATTTTATCAGAGGTTTATTATCCCTGGGGACTTATTGATACCATCAAAAATTACTGCTTGCCGGAGCAGTTAAACCGGTTCCGCAGAAGACAAAAAGCAGTGATAGAATGGCCTTATAAACTAATTTGGGACTCTAGGGGGAAAGACCTTTTGTTTAATATAGAAAAAGACCCGCAGGAAAAAATTGACCTCAAAAATGAAAAAATCCGAACTTATGCTGAGTTAAGCTCCTTTATTGACTTATATCGTGCTCGTATGGAAATATTGGAAAGAAAGACCCCGGCTATAGATGCGGTGACAAGGAACGCTTTACGAGCATTAGGATATGTTAGGTAAGATAAAATGTTAAAAAAATCGCTTCACAATCCTCAGAAGCAGAGCCCTTTTTATGCACTGCTTTTGATTTTTATTCTTGCTGATATCTTTGCCATATTTGAGATTATATTTTCTGGAGCTTTTAAAGATATTTTGTCTTTTATCTTAAAATGTCTTAAAAATGTTGACCTTTTTATCTTAGGAGATTTTTTACAATCCCGAACCACACGATTAAACCTTCTTTTGTTCAATACTTTTGCTTGGGGTGTTCTTCTCATTCTCGCTCCCTTTTTGGTATGTAGAAGGACAAGAAAATGGCTTTTAGAAAATTCAAAAATAATATGCATTGGTGCGTTTTTACTTATCTTTTTTTCATCAACTATGTATTTGGCACATATTTTTACCATAAGTGTTATGAAAATAGAGGTCTTTGCTTTTGGGGCGGTGATGTTTTTTATTCTGCTTTGGTTGATTAGTTTGGCTTTCATTCATAAATACACACCTTTTGAGCTTTGGGATTATAGAATTATCTTTTTTTCTTCATTAGGAGTCTTTAGAAGCCTGGTCCTAACAAGAACTTTTATTCTTCTTTTTCATTCCTTGACCTTAAAGTCAATCTTTTTGTTTTTCCTTACAGGGATTATCAGCCAGATTATAGCTGTCTTTGTTGGTTTATTCTTTAGCTGGTTTTCTCTGCGTTCAAAATGGGGAGTGCGTTTGGGAAAATCCTTAGCAATGATAATCTTTGCTATTTCTCTATGGAACCTTTCACTTCCACCCAGAGAATGGCTTAAAGTTTTCTTTCGTGATATAAGTTCAGCCGGTCTTCTTGGCTTTACTTCTCAAGAAAGTAAAGAAAAACAAAAGGCTATTTTAATTAAAAATGCTCCTAATGTGATTTTAATTGTGCTTGATACTGTTCGTGCCGACCATCTCTCACTCTATGGGTATAAGCGTAAAACTACTCCATTCCTAGACTGGCTGGGAATGCGCTCGGTTGTTTTTGAACGGGCTTATTCTGCCTCTAACTGGACTATTCCTTCTCATGCCAGTATTTTTACAGGCTTATTGCCTGCTGAACACAACTGCACTTACGAAAACTTAAGGCTTTATAGCAAATTGACCACCCTTGCAGAGAAACTGCGCAGTCTTGGATATATTACTCTAGGTTATTCTAACAATCAGCTAATTAATCATACAGCGGGCTTAACGCAGGGATTTGACCGCTTTTTAAATGGCGGTACTAGTTATGGAATATTTAGCGGAGAAATAATCCACTGGCTTTCGCTTCTTACACTTCATCCGGAAGTGCTTTCTGACAGTGGCGCCCGGCTTACCAATCGTGTTTTGACCAAATGGTTTTGGAGACTTTCTGAGCAAAAGCGACCATTTTTCCTATTCGTAAATTATATGGAAGCCCATATCCCGTATCCAAATACTTTAGAAGCATATAGATTTTTTCCCGAACCTCGTAAGGCTAAAAAGCAATATGCCAACTTTCAATGGGATTGGAGCAGATATATTTGTAAAAATCAGATTGACCCTGAATTTCAGAGATTTGTCATTAATCGCTATGATGGCGCAATTTATTATCTAGACCAAATGCTTGCTCAGCTTTGGAAAAAAATGAAGCGTTTTAAATTGCTTAATAATACCATACTGATTATTGTTGGCGACCACGGCGAGCTTTTTGGAGAACATAATTTTTGGGGACACGATTTCTATCTTTGGGAGCCATTGATTCATATTCCCTTAATCATTTTTTATCCGAGACTCCTTACACCCAAAAGGGTAAAAAATCCTGTCTCTTTAATGGAAGTTCCTGAAATGATTATGGAGCTGATTAACGGAAGAGTGCCCAGGCAAATCTCCCATCCGGCTTCTGAACCAATTTTATCAGAGGTTTATTATCCCTGGGGACTTATTGATACCATCAAAAATTACTGCTTGCCGGAGCAGTTAAACCGGTTCCGCAGAAGACAAAAAGCAGTGATAGAATGGCCTTATAAACTAATTTGGGACTCTAGGGGGAAAGACCTTTTGTTTAATATAGAAAAAGACCCGCAGGAAAAAATTGACCTCAAAAATGAAAAAATCCGAACTTATGCTGAGTTAAGCTCCTTTATTAATTTATACCGTGCCCGCACAGAAATATTGGAAAGAAAGACCCCAGCTATAGATATTGTGACCAGAAACGCTCTCAAAGCCTTAGGCTATGTGAAATAATTACCAAAATTTTAAAATAAACTAGCCTTGCTTATTAATTTATTGAGTTGCAAGGGCAAGGATTTTTTCTTGAGAAAATTCTTCTCTTTTCAGCTCACCTTTTATCCTTCCTTCGCCAAGCACTAAAATGCGGTCGCAAACACCGATAAGCTCAGGTAGCTCTGAACTGATTAAAATCACCGCTCCACCCTGAGCAACAAACTCTCCAATTAAATTGTGAATTTCCACTTTAGCCCCTACATCTATTCCGCGAGTAGGCTCATCTAAAATAAGCACTTTGGGCTTAACTCCCCACCATCTTGCCAGAATCAATTTCTGTTGATTACCACCGGAAAAAGTCTGGGCAGGCTTCTTTGGGGTTTTAGGAACTATCTTTAAGCGGTCAAAAAGCTCATCTACCTTTTGCACTTCTCGTCGGGAAGTAATTAATCCTAAATGAATAAATTGCTCCAGCTGAGAAATGGTGATATTAAAACTGGCGGATTTATCCAGAAAAATTCCATCTTCTTTACGGTCTTCTGTAAGATAGCAAATGCCTTTTCTTATTGCCCTGCCAGGATTTGAAAAAGAAACTTTCCTACCTTCAAAAAACATCTCGCCCTTATCCGCAGGGATAAGCCCGAAGAGCACCCTTGCCAGCTCTGTTCTACCTGCTCCCACCAGTCCTGCTAAACCGAGAATTTCTCCACGATGAAGCTTAAAACTGATATCCTTAATACCTGCCCGAGAAGAGCTTAAATTCCTAACCTCTAATATAACCTTTCCACGCTCAACCTCTCGCTTGGGATAATACTCCTTAAGCTCCCTCCCAACCATCATCCGAATCAAATCTCTTTCACTAACTTCCCCTAAATCAAATGTTCCTATTTTTTCACCATCTCTGAGCACACTTACTCGGTCGCCAATCTGAAAAATCTCCTTTAAACGATGCGAGATATAAATTATCCCTATTCCCTGAGATTTAAGCTGGGTTAAAATCTTAAATAGCCTTTCAACCTCTTCATCTGCCAGCGTGGCGGTTGGCTCGTCAAGAATAATCACCTTTGCTTTAAAGCTCAAAGCTTTGGCAATTTCAACCAGCTGTTTCTCAGCCACACTTAACTCTCTGATGATTGCTTTTGGAGAAAGACTGATTCCTAAATAAGAAAAAATCTCCCCAGAACGATGATAAAGCTCCTTTCTGGAAATAGTGCGAAACAAACCACCTTCTGGACGATTAATCAAAAGTAAATTTTCAGCCACGCTCAGGTCTGGTATGAGATTGAATTCCTGAAGCACAATGCTTATCCCCATCTGCTGGGCACTGAGCAGGCTCTTGGGCTGAATCATTTTTCCCTCAAGAAAAATCTCTCCTTCATCAGCTTGAACAATGCCAGCAAGAATTTTAACCAAAGTGCTTTTGCCCGCTCCGTTCTCTCCTAAAAGAATATGAATTTCTCCCTGCCTGAGCTCAAAATCAACATTTTTCAATGCTTGTATACCTCCGAAGCGTTTGGAGATATTTTTCATTTCAACCAGCATCAGGCATATTTTAATATTTTTGCATTCCTACTCAAAATTAACTTTTAAAAAATAAAGCCGAGGGCTTGACTTTTTAAAATAATAGACTAATATTTATGCAGAACAGGCACGTAGCTCAGCGGGAGAGCACTGCCTTGACGCGGCAGGGGTCGGGGGTTCAAATCCCCCCGTGCCTACCATTTTTGAGTTTTATGGAGGTGCAAAAGTGAGTTATAGATGTGAAATATGCGGAAAAGGCTCGCAGTTCGGTCATAATGTAAGCCACTCTAACCGCAAGACCAAAAGGCGGTTTTATCCTAACCTTCAGCGCATTCGTGTAAAAACTCCGCACGGAAACAAAAGAATGCTGGTCTGCACCCGTTGCATTCGCAGTGGCAGGGTGGAAAAAGCAGTTAGTTGAAATTCCTTCCTCTTTATTTAATTACCTAAGCTGAAAAGCTTGTTTATTTAAAAATTCTTTGCGCTTTGGGTAAAGCTTCTAATTTAGCATACCTAGCCGGGGATTCTCTGCACGCTTATTACATTTTTAATTCGTTCCAGACGATTTATCACCCGATAAAGCTCCTTAACATTCCTGATTTCCATTTCAAAGGTAGCCACCGCCTTCTGGTCAGTGGTGGTTCTTACCATCGCTTTGGAGATATTAATCCCCTCTTTTGTGATTATACCGCTCATTCTATGAAGCAGACCTTTCTGGTCCGTGCTTATAACCTCAATGGTTGCGAAAAAAGTTCCTTTAACTCGGGCGCTCCAGCGGGCAGGGAAAATCTTTTCTGGGTCTAGTTCCAAAATGCGGGGACAATCCGCTCGATGAACGATCAAGCCCGAATCTTCCATTAAATAAGCAACAATATCCTCTCCAGGAAGGGGCTGACAGCAAGGAGCAAGCTCTATCAAAGGGTCGCTAGCACTTTTTATGACAATGCCTTTTTTAGCCTTTCGCTCTTTTTCCTCTTCCACTAGCGGGATTGCCTTTTTACGGGCACGAGCAGGAGCAAGCCTGCGCAATTGGTCTTTGGGAACAAGCTGGGCAAGGACCTTTCCACGAGAAATCTTGCTAAAACCCACTGCTTCTAGAAGTTTTTTATAATCAGAGAAATTGAACTTTTTAGCCACTTGGTCAAGTTTTCCTGAGCGGATTAATTCGCTTAAGTGGAGGTCAAATTTTAAAAGCTCGGTTTCTAAAATCTCTCTTCCCAGTTCTCTTGCTTTTTTGACTTCTTGAGTATGAAGCCAGTGCTGAATTTTGGTTTTTGCCCGTGCGGTCACTGCTAAATCCAGCCAAGCTTTTACTGGATGAGCATCTTTGCTGGTAATAATTTCTACAACATCACCACTTTCTAGCTGATAGGACAAAGGCACAAGTCGGTTATTTACCCTTGCACCAGCACAATGATTGCCAAGCTCTGTATGAATGGCATAAGCAAAATCAATCGGAGTTGCTCCTTTGGGAAACACTTTAAGCTCACCCTTGGGAGTAAAAACAAAAACCTCGTCTGGGAAAAGGTCGCTCTTTACTGTTTCCAGGAATTGATGCGGGTCGCTTAGCTCCTCTTTGAACTCTACTAGGCGCTTTAGCCAGCTAAAGTGCTCTTCATTATCTTCTTCAATTAGGCTGGGCTTTTCTTTGTATCTCCAATGAGCAGCAATTCCTTCCTCCGCTACTTTGTGCATTTCATAAGTTCGGATTTGAATCTCTATCCGCTCTCCTTCAGGACCTATGACAGTGGTATGAAGTGATTGATAAAGATTGGGCTTAGGAAGTGCTATATAATCTTTAATCTTTCCCGGAACAGGTGCCCAGAAGGAGTGAATTACATAAAGAGCTTCATAGCATTCCCGAATGGTTTTGGTCAGTATCCGAAAGCCGTAGATGTCAGTTATTTCATTTAGGCTTAATTTCTGCTTTTCCATCTTTTGGTAGATGCTGTAATAATGCTTGAGCCTTCCCTGAACCTCGCAGTCTAAGCCCGCTTCTTTTAGCTTCTTTTTGAGTATCTCCTGAACACGATTTATGTAATCCTGACGCTTGTGCGCTATTTTGGAAACTTCCTCTACCAGCCGATAGTAAATCTCTGGCTTTAAAAACCGAAAGCTCAAATCCTCAAGCTCGGTTTTAATCCAGTAGATACCAAGCCGATGAGCTATGGGAGCGTAAATTTCCAGAGTTTCTTCAGCAATCTCCCTCTGCTTATCTTCAGGAAGGAAATCAAGCGTGCGCATATTATGAAGCCTGTCTGCCAGCTTGATGAGCACCACTCTGATGTCCTTTGCCATTGCTAAAATCATCTTTCCCAGATATTCCGCCTGAATCTCAGGCTTGCTCGCCCTGCTGATTTTTCCCACCCTCGTTACACCATCAACAAGATTAGCAACCTCTTCTCCAAACTCTTTTTCTAAAATTTCTTTGGTCACTCCGCAGTCCTCAATGGTATCGTGAAGCAGGCCAGCGGCAATGGTGGGCTCGTTGGTTTTAAGCTCGGTGAGAATTCCTGCTACCTCTAGCGGATGGGAAAGATAAGGAAGACCACTTTTGCGAAGTTGATTTCTGTGCAAACGAGCACTCCAGACATAAGCCTTTTGAATAAGGTCTACCTCTGCTTTGGGCTTGTAGCTTAAAAGACGCTCTACTATTTCGTTTATCCGAATCAAGGGATATGCTCATATTCCTAGAAGCGTTCTTCGCTAATTTTCACAGGCACATAACGGGGTGGCTTTTTAGACGCCTTTTTCGCCGGTGGCACCACCATCTTTACCTTTCCAGCTGCTATCTCTCTCAGCGCAATGATTATCTCCTTATTATCTGCTTGAACCAAAGGTGGTGCTCCTTCCAGAAGTTGCTTGGCACGCTTAACCGCCATCTTAATAAGAGCAAAACGATTATTTACCTGACGAAGGCAATCCTCAACAGTTATCCGAGCCATCTTCTTCCCCCTTAAATTGCTCTAAAATAGGCTTTATATCCTCAAGCTGATTATTTTTTTTGACCCGCTCTGCTTCAATAACCGCCTCTAGCTGGTCGCTTGCCTGTTTAAAATCGTCGTTGATAATAATATAATCGTAAAGCTCATACTCTTCAACCTCTTGTTTTGCCCTCTGAATCCTTTTTTCAATAACCTCTTGGGGCTCTGTTCCTCTCCCTTTTAAGCGACGCCTCAGCTCCTTTAGACTAGGCGGGAGAATAAAAATATAACAGCCTTTTTTGTATTTTTCTCTTAACTGCCTTGCTCCCTGGCAATCAATTTCTAAAAGAAGGTCTATGCCCTGCTCCTCTGCCTGTTTTAAATACTTGATGCTGGTGCCATAGCGATGCCCGTGCACCCAAGCCCATTCGGCAAATTCTCCTTTTTTGACCATTTCTTCAAATTCTTCATCGGAGACAAAGAAATAATCTACCCCGTGCCTTTCTCCCTCTCTTGGCGGACGAGTAGTATAGGAGCAAGACCATTTTAACGGGCGTTTTGCCTTTTGATTAATTCTGGCTAGAACCTCTTTACAAAGGCTTGTCTTTCCTGCTCCACTAGGAGCTGAAACAATAAAGAGAAGACCTGCTCGGGGCATATACTCTAGCCGATTTCTTCCAGCCTTTGCGCAATAGTCTCCGCCTGAACCGCAGATAAAATGATATGGTCTGAATCTGTTACAATAATAGAACGAGTGCGTCTGCCTTGAGTGGCGTCAATAAGTTTGCCCTCTCTTTTGGCTGCCTCTTTGAGCCGTTTAATCGGCGCTGAGCTGGGAGAGACCACCGCAATGACCCTGTCGGCAGCAATAACATTCCCGAAACCCACATTCAACAGTTTCACCTTAACTCCCTCCTTCATTGATTTCATTTTTTTATTCCAAATTATGAAGTTGTTCTCTTATTTTTTCCAGCTCGCTCTTGGCAGATACCACCAGCTGACTTATTTGCGCATCTTGGGCTTTAGCAGAAATAGTATTAAATTCCCTTACCAGCTCTTGAGCAAGAAAATCCAGCCTCTTGCCTTTGGCTTGCTCAGTGGAAAGAATATTCTCAAAGCCCTTTAGATGGCTCTCTATCCTTACCAGCTCCTCTGTTATATCTGAACGAAGGGCAATATACGCAACCTCCTGCTCAAGCCTTGCGTCATCTAGTCTAGACTTATCTTCAAGTAGCTGATTTAACTGGTGAATAAGTCTTCGGCGAATCTCTTTAATCACTTCCTCTCTTTTCCCAAAAATCATTTTATGCAACTCTTTAATTCTTCCTAGACGAGCTTTTAAATCTTGTTCTAGCCTCCTGCCCTCTTCTTTCCTTGAAAGTGCTAACTTTTCAAAACAATTAGCAAAAATCTCTTCTGCTTCCTGCCAGACTTCCTTCCCCCATCTCTCAGGCTCTATAATCATAACATTTTTTTGGCTAATTAGCAATTCAAGGTTAATTTTTCCTTTTAAGTCAAGCTCTTTTTTCATCTCTTTAAACATCTTTAAATAGGCACGAGCCTGCGACCTTGACCAGTTCAGCTCAATTTCTTCCGGCTCCTTTTCAATAAAAACATTTAAATCAATCTTACCCCTTTCAAAATATTTGTGAGCAAGATTTTCTATCTCAAGTTCCCATCCACTCATCATTGCTGGCAGGCGTGCCCTGAATTCAAAAAACCGGTGATTGAGTGAGCGAGCCTCTAACCTGAGCAAATATCCCCTCACCTCTCCCTTGACGCAAGCATAGCCTGTCATACTAGAGGTCATTTACCCGCCACCTCCTTAAGCTGGCTCTTAAGAAGTTCTCGAAGCCGGTTAAAAAGAGCAATATAGCTCTGAGAGCGATAATCCGGATATGTCCAAGCAAGAGGCTGAAAACTACCAGATTGATAAATAAGATGAAGGTCTGCCCATATCCCCTCACCTAGATATATCCGATGAGCACAGGGCTTGCCTGTGGCTAAAACCAAATGGTCTAGACTTAAAATACCCGGGTCAAGATTGACTTTTCTCCTTCCCTGCTCAGCCTTTTCCTGCTCAAGCTGATTGGTAAAAAGCTTAATTGATACCAGCTCGGTCGGCTGAATCAATCTTTTAAAGCTTATTATCTGCCTGAAAAGTGGTGCGCCCATTTCTCTTTGATAATAATCTGTCCAGTTAAAATCCATTTCCTTAGAAGAATAATCAATTCTTCCAAACCGCTCCTCTAATCTGGGGATGAGCTCAAGCCAATCCTCTTTACTTGAATAAATTGAGCTTATAATAAGCTTGACTGGCGAAGCCGGTGCGGGCTTGCTCATTTTTTCGGACCCCTGCAGGCTTTTACGCAAATACCGCAAATTCCTACCCCTATGCCCCTCATCTTTTCAAACTCTCTTACTTTAGCAAAGCAGGCGGTTCGGTCAAAATCCTCAGGTCCATTGTGAATGGCACCTGCTGGACAAACATCAACGCAAGCTGTGCACGAGCCACAGCTTAAGTTCTTGCCTTTGGCAGAGCCAGGAATATCAAGCTCAAGGTCAGTAAGCACGGTCACCAGCCTCACCCTTGCACCATATTCAGGGGTGACTAGCAAATTATTCCTTCCGTAAAATCCTAAGCCCAGCTCCACCCCAACCTGGCGATGAGAAAGATGTCCGAGCTTTTTCTCCCAATCTATAATCTGGCTAGCAGGAATGGGAATGGCTTTTTTGCCATTTTCTTC
Organism: uncultured bacterium; assembly: GCA_964592965.1. Lineage (GTDB taxonomy): Bacteria > RBG-13-61-14 > RBG-13-61-14 > RBG-13-61-14 > DRUE01 > CAZKMM01. The sequence continues at coordinate 14,799 of CAZQJX010000017.1, read as the reverse complement.
CAGCCAGCGTGTGAGGTTGAGTGCAACTCGGTCAAGTAAATAATTTACCTGTCGGTAGATATGTTTATACAGCAAAGTAGGTTTGTCTTTAATACCTTCTAGAGGCTTGCTGGGAAGAGGATAAGCAAGGCAGATAGCATAATTTATATCATCAAGATTCATCTGGTGGGCAAGAGGAAAATCATTCTTTATAGCCTCAATATTTCCAGCAGCAAAAAGCTCAATGCCCTGAGCTTTAAGGAAATTTCGCAGACTTTCCTCCCAGCTCATCACCAGCCGTTAATTAAAGCATCTTTAAGTTCTTCTCTGCTCACCACGCTTGTTCCCAATTTAGCGATACCCAATCCTGCGCTGAGATTGGCAAGCAGGCAGGCAGAATAAAGGTCCATACCGCAGGCAAGGCTTACCCCAAGAGTGCTGATCACTGTATCGCCCGCTCCTGTTACATCATAAACCTCTCGTGCTTGGGTGGGTATATGGTGAACATCGCCAGAGTTGGTAATTAAACTCATTCCTCGCTCGCCTCTGGTGATAAGAATGGCTTTTGCTTCAAGTTCTTTAAGCAAAAGCCTGCCCGCCCGTTCAACCTCTTCATCTTCTTCCACTTCAAATCTCACTGCTTGACCCGCTTCTATATGATTAGGAGTGATTAACTCCGCTCCACGATAGCAATGAAGATTAGAAATTTTCGGGTCAACAATTATCCATTTTCCGTATTTATGGGCAAGGGGGAACAGCCCGCTAGTAAGCTCAATACTTACCACTCCTTTGGCATAATCAGAAATTAATACCAAATCCACCTCTGAGATAAAATCCTGAAGCGCTTTAATAATTAAATTCCTTGATTTCTCACTAATGGGCTTTCGCACCTCTCGGTCAAAACGAACCACCTGCTGGCTATGAGCAATGATGCGGGTTTTTACTGTAGTTGGTCTTCCTGGCTCAACCACCACCCCTTCAATGTTAACCCCCTTTTCTAAAAGCTCATTTAAAAGCCTCTCCCCCACCTCATCATCACCTACCACTCCAGCAAGATAAATCTTTGCGCCGAGGGCAATAAGATTGTTAACCACATTAGCAGCTCCACCCAGCATAGCTGTTTCCCGTTCAACCTCTACCACAGGCACAGGCGCCTCTGGGCTGATTCTTCGCACCCTTCCCCAGATAAAAATATCCCGCATTAAATCGCCCACAACACATATCTTTGTCTGGTCAAAACGCTCCAGCCAAGGGACAAGTTTTTCCAGCGCAGGGTCTTTCTTTCTTCCTGTCATTTTTCAATCATCTTACGAAGATAAGGGGGAATATAGATTTCATCAAGGTTTTGATTCTGAAGCTCACCTAGCATAAGCTCTATCTTCTCCTGCAGGCTTAAAGAGTGCTCAATAAAAAATATCTTTTTCTCTCCTAGACGCACCAACCCGCCTTTGGCTTTACCTAATTCATAACTAAGCGCTTGCTCCCGAACTTCCACACCCAGCTTTTCCCAGATGGCTTTTAAATGAATATAAACTTGTTCAGGCTCCATTGATTAAATCTGGAAGTGGCTGATTTCCTGTCTGAGCCTGTTTGCCTGTTCATCTAATCTCCTTACCACTTCTGCCAAGCGAAGCGCACTTTCTACAGACTCTTGGCTTATCTGCCGAATCTTTTCCATCAGCCTGATCACCTGCTCGCTCGCTTTTCTCTGCTCCTGCTGGGCAGAGTTTATATTGTAAAGCATATCAGTAATGTTTTCTATTGATTTACTGATCAGCTTTGTTCCCTCAAGCTGCTCCTCTGTGGTCTTTCGCACAAATTGACTGGATTCTTTCATCTGCTCGGTCGCCTTTAAGATTAAAGCACCGCCCCTGCTCTGCTCAGTAGTGGCGACGGAGATTTCATTTACCATCTCCGCCACCTTTTCCATTGCCTTGCTTATCTCTTGGCTGGCAGTTGCCTGCTCAACGGTTGTGCGAGCAATTTTCTTTACCTGCTCGGTGGCATTCTTTGAGCTGGAAACAATTTTATCCAGCGCTTCTCTGGCTCTTTTGCTCAGCTCCAACCCCTCTGCCACAGATTCGGTGCCTTCTCTGATAGCAACCACTGCCTCATTTGACTCTTTTTGCACGCCCTTGATCAGTTGAATGATCTCACGAGTAGAACCTGCGGTGCGTTCAGCCAGTTGTTTGATTTCATCAGCGACCACAGCAAACCCCCTTCCATGCTCGCCTGCTTGAGCTGCAATAATAGCAGCATTTAAGGCTAAAAGATTGGTCTGATTGGTAATCTCATCAATCACCTGCACGATTTTGCCAATCTCTCCTGCTCTTTTGCCCAAACGATTAATCACCTCTTCTGCATGCTGAACCACTTGGGCAATCTGATTCATACCCTGCTGGGTATGGTCAACAGCTCTGGCTCCCTGCTGAGCATCGCTCATCACCTGCTCGCTCAAACGGGCGGTCTCATTGGCGAGCTGTTCTATCTCGTGGATGGATTGATACATCTGCGCCATACTGCTTGCGGTCTCCTCGGCAATAGCACTTAAATTCCTTACATTTTCCGCTACTTGGTCAATAGCAGCGGTCATCTCATTGATGGAGCTGGAAGTATCGTTGATAGAGCGGTCAAGAGCTTCTATGCTTTCAAAAATCCTTTTCATTGATGCGGTCATTTCAAAGACCGAGCTTGAGCTTTCTTCCGCTGCTGAGCTTAGGGTCTCCACATTCTCGCTTATCCCTTGAATAGCGGAGTTCATTTCCATCATTGCGGTAAAAACCTCTTCAACCGTCTGCTCCTGCGATTTGGCACCTTCATTGACCGCCTGACTTGCTCGCTCAATGCTTGCCGTTGCATCTTCAAGACTGGAGGTAGCTTCCTCTATTCTCTTTACCACCATTTTCAGGCTTTCGCTCATTTTGCGAAAGCTCAAAGCAAGTTCTCCTAACTCATCGTTAGAAACATAGTAAATCTCTTCCTTAAGCTCTCCTGAGGCAACTCGCTGGGTTGCATCGGTTAAGTCAACAAGCGGTCGGGTGATATTTCTAGCTATACTCACCGCAACCGCACTAGCAAGGCCCATAAATAAAACAAACATAGAAATGGAAAAGAAAAGAAGGCGGTTGAGATGTGAGCGATAATTCTTCCAAGGATAGCCAACAAAAAGATAAAACAGCTTTCTTTTACCATCTTTTTTAAATTCAAACTCTTTGATCAGCTGAATTTGATTACTATAATTGTCATAAACAAAAGGAATCTTCTTTGCTATTTTAGGAGCATTTTTAACTTCAATTTCAGGAAAAGGAAGTCTTTTCATATCCAAAAGGTTGATTTTTGGCCTGTCATAATCTATTAAATAAATATTTCTTTTCCCTTCAACTACATACGGAGTTAAATTCACTCTCGCCTGCTCTAAATCTTGTGGCTTTGATAAATCCAGTCCATTTAAGCTGGCGGAGATTGACTCCAGCTCTGCAAGAAAGTTTTTTCCAAGCCAAGTCTGCAAATTATAAGAAGCTTGGCGATACCCAGAAATAATGGCAAAAAGAAAAGCCACCAAAAGCAAAAGGGTGACGGAAAAAAGCAGGTTTTTCTGAAGAGAAAATTCTTCCCCTTCTCTTATTAATTCCTCATAAGCCTGTGGATTTTTCTTAGCAACCTCCTGAGTGAGCGGTTCTAGAATCACCCTGAATTGAAAAAACTGGAAGATAAAAATAATACAGGCACCGAGCACAATCCCCAACCAGAGTAAAAACATATCTACAGGAGCAAATTTACCTTTGGTAGGTATGAGCGTTCCCATCACTGCCATCAGCGCTCCAAAAGCCCAAATAGCAAGTCCAATTAATGGCTGAGCAAAAGGAAAGCGAAGAAGAAGATTTAACACATCTTTAGCATCACCTTCTCCTTCATTGATAAATCTTATTGCACGCTCTAACCAGCTCCGAATATAATGATAATGCCAAATTATTAGAATAGAGGCGGAACCAAAGCCTATGCCCACTCCCCATGCCAGCAAAGACTTCATATACAAAATTGATGGTATAACCAAAATCGCATAAAAAACCATTACCGCAATACCAAGAAAAGTGGTAAAATTTATCCAGCGGGTTATCCTTTGATAATAAGCCTTGGTATCCACCATTTTGCGCTCCTTTTTACTCTAGGCTCTTTCCCAATAGGTGTTTTACAAACCAGTTCCTACATTTCAGACATAAATAAAAATGAAATTCTTGATACACCTGCTCCATAAGTTCTTCTTCTGTATATTGCTCAGCTCGCTCCAGCTCTTTTTTAATCTCATTTTCGAGCTCTCCCTCTACTGGTTTTAAATATCCGTTAAAATCGCAGGTAAGGGAAATCTTTACTATGTAAAAAATATCTCCCGGCTTCTTCTCTTTTCCACAGCGACTGCATCGTGCTGGAATTTGCTCTGGCATCTATTTAAAAAATCCCTTTTTCTTCTCCACCAGCGTTATCTCTGCTTTTCCTTCCGAAGAGATGACCAAAAGCCTCTGTCCAACAAAGTCCTTATCTACCCGTTCGCCCAAATCAAAATCTCCTTTGCGCCAGTAAAAATCTTTGTTAAAAATCTTTCTGGTCTCATTGGGCTTAAGCTCTTCCAAATGATAAATATATTTTTCATCAACAATAAGATAAAGATTTTTTAAGGTTTTATTGGATTGGTTCTCAATAGCAATCCAATTTCCGCCCAAAATACCAGATGTGTTCTGAACCGCAATTACAGGTAAAGAGGGAGTATAGGCAATAGGAATTATTATTGCCAAAATAACCACCAGCCCAAGCCCGCTGGCAATAGCAATCTGCCATTTTCTTTCCAAACGGAGAAAACTGTCCCATAAATCAAGCGCTCTATCTACTATTTCTTCCCAAATCTTTCCAGCAACTTCTTTGATTCTCTCCCAAATCTCTGCCAGTCTCTCCCGAAAATCCTCACTACGAGCCAATTTTATCCCTCCATAAAGAAATCTGATTAAAAACTGGCTGATTTTTGCCAATTATATCGGCAAACATTCAGCTTGTAAAGGAAGATTATTAGATGTTTGCTTAGGGGTAAATTTATGTTTATGTTAATATAAAAATATACTAATGGAGAAAAAGCAATGGCAGAGTATATAGAAATGGCGCTTAAGGTGTTTTTGAGGTCAGTAAATATCACCATTTTTGTGTTTATGATGATGATTCTTATTGACTGGCTTCAGGTGCAAACTCAGGGCAGGCTTGAGCATATCCTTGGCAAGAACCGCTGGCGTCAATATGCTATTACTAGTTTTCTTGGAGCAACTCCTGGCTGTCTGGGGGCGTTTCTTGTTGTCTCGCTTTATATCCGACAGCTGGTAAGCTTTGGTGCACTTTGTGGAACAATGATTGCCACCAGTGGTGATGAGGCTTTTGTTATGCTCAGCCAGTTCCCCTTAACCGCGCTTTTGCTTTTTGGTCTGCTTTTTATTTGCGGTATTATCTTTGCCCGTCTGGCAGATGCTATTTTTCGCTGGCGAGGGCTTACTCCCTGCCCGGAATGCGAGCTTTCCGCATTGCACGAAGAGGATGTCTGCAAGTGTTTTACTCCTTCGGTGGTTGGTGAATTCCCTCACTGGTCTTCAGCCCGATATTTCCTTGTTGTGATTATCCTTATTTTAATTGCTCTTTTTTCCCTGCAACTCATTGGTGAGCCTGGCTGGGGCTGGGAGCGGATTACTGTTGTTGTTCTTCTTGCCTTTGCCCTTTTTGTTCTTTTTACCAGTCCAGACCATTATCTTAAAGAACACATCATTAGCCATATTCTCAAAGAACATATCTGGAAGGTGTTTCTTTGGACATTTTTTGCCCTTTTGATTGTTGAGTTGAGCCTAGGAAGATTTAACCTTGAAGAATATATCCGCTCTCATCTTCCCTGGGTGCTTTTAATCAGTGCGCTTTTAGGCATTATCCCTGAAAGTGGACCTCACCTTGTTTTTGTTTTTCTTTACTCGCAAGGCGCCATTCCTTTTTCCATTCTTTTCACCTCCAGCTTTGTTCAAGACGGACACGGTATGCTACCGCTTCTCTCCTATACCATCAGAGATTCAATTCTAGTTAAGCTTCTGAATATAATTTTCGGGTTAGCAGTGGGCGGAATTCTTTATCTACTTGGACTCTAGCTAGCTTTTTGAAGCTCAAAAAAGCTCAAGCTGGCGTGCTTTTGGCTTTTTCTTTGGTGGCGCAAGCGATGCGTTTTCAACAAGCTCTTTTTTTATTGCGGTTAGAAATCTGCTGGGCTTATGCTCCACTAATCTTCCCCTCCAATTCCGCTTTTTTGCTCGGCAAAGATAAACCAGCCTTTTCGCACGGGTGAGCGCAACATAAAAAAGCCTTTGCTCTTCCTCAATCTCCTGCTCGCTTCGGGCAGTAAAATAAGGGATAATCCCTTCTTCACAGCCAACCAAAAAAACCACCTCAAACTCTAGTCCCTTGGCAGAATGAATAGTAAGAAGTGCCACTCGGTCTGCACGGGGGTCATAAAAATCCTGGGCACTTGCTAAACTTAAAAGCTCAATAACCTGCTCAATACTCCTTATCCCTTCCTCTTTTTCCCGCCTTTTTACAAGCTCAATGACCAGCTCGCAGATTTGCTCTTTTTCTTCCTCTTCATCTGGCTCGCAAGGAAGAAGAGAGAAAGCTTTTGCGCAAATCTCTTTAGCACTAAGCTGGGAATGATTTTTAATCAGCTCTGCCAGCTCCCTTGCTACTTTTTGCTCCTTTCTTTTTTCCAGCCAGCTTTCAAGCTCGGCTCGGGTTTTTGGCAAAGAAAGCTCGTCTTTAAAAATCTGATTTAATGCCAGCCTGAAAACAGCTTCACCCGCCTCTCCTTTGACAATTTTCAAAACCCAGAGCAACTGCTGAAAAAATCTGCTTTCAAGCGGAGATTCACTTAAAATCTGAAAGGGAATTCCGCTTCTTAAAAACGCTTCTTTAAGAGGCGGTATTTGCTCTGAACTTCTAAAAAGCACAGCAAAATCGCCAAAACCTTGAATCTGGCTGGCAGAGCTCTCCACCCGTGCACTATCAAAAGAGAAAAAGCCAAAACCGCCCACCAGCTTTTCAATCTCATATACAACAAATTCAGCCTCCGCATTTTCGCTAGCAAGCTCTGCTATTTTCAAAGGAATGCCCTCTATCCCTGAATGCAATTCCCTTTCTTTGCCTAAAACTTGTAGGCTCGCTTTCAAAATCTGCTCGCTTGAGCGAAAAGAGTGAGAAAGCTCCAGCACCCGGGCATCTGGAAAATCTTCTTTAAACCGATGAAAATAATTGGGGCTGGCTCCTCTAAATCCGTAGATAGACTGGTCAGGGTCGCCAATGGCAAAAAGATAATTTTCATCTCCTGCAAGCCTTCGCACCAGCTCCCATTGCGCATAATCAAGGTCTTGATACTCATCAACAAAAATATAGCGGAAGTGATTATGAAGCCTTTTTAAAAAGCTCTCATCATCCAACATCTTTACCAGCTTAAAAATAAGGTCATCAAAATCCATTGCCTTTTCTTTTTCCAGCCTAGATTGATACGCCTTATATACTGAAAAAAACCAATCTGGAAACTGCTTATTGCTTTTTATATCTTCTGGCAGAAGAAGATGAGATTTTGCCCTGCGAAGAAGATTTAATGCCTGATTAACCCGCCTTATGCCCAGCTCTGGAAAAAGCTCAGAAATAAGCGCACGCTTTGCCAGCTCATCAAGCAGGGAAAAATCTTTGCCTGCAAATTCCCTCAAAACTTTGAGAGCAAAGCTGTGAAAAGTGCCAATAAAAATCTTGCCCGCTTGTTCGCCCAAAAGCCCAAAAAGCCTTTCACGAAGCTCCCTACCTGCTTGGTTGGTAAAGGTAAGAGCGAGAATTTGCTCGGGCTTTGCCCGCCCGCTTTCAACCAAAAAGGCAATGCGACGGGTGAGAGTAAAAGTTTTGCCAGTGCCTGGACCAGCTTTGATTAAAATCCTTTTTGCCTCTGATTGAATAGCCCTTATCTGCTCTGGACTTAAACCCTGCGCTGAAGATGCCACAAGTGCGCTAGATGAAATGAACAGCTCTTCTTTTGGCGCTTCTTTTTCTTCTGAAGCAAAAAGAAGCTGTGCCTCTTCTTTATGCGCGGGAGCCTTCTTTGGTGAAGGCTTTTTAGGAGCAAAGTCAAAAAACTCTGCCTGCTGAGAGCAGAGCCTTTTTAGCTCATCTTCCTCAAACACCCGAATTCTTCCATATTCACCATCGTATCCTTCTTCAACAATAACCTTTCCCTGTCGCATTCGCTCAACCGCTACACCAAGAAGCGGAAATTCTTTTTCAACTTCGCTGACGGGCTTGTCCAATAAAATTTCCAGCTCTGAGCCGAGCTTTTGAATAAGATTAAAATACTCCTGCTCAACTTTTTTGCTCTGCGCACCTGTGCCCATAATCTCTGCGATTACTTCCGGAAGGGGAATTAGGCTTTTATAGCCGGGAGCTCGCTCTGGCTTGATTGGCTCCTCTCGGTCAGCAAGCTCCTCTACCCGATGCATAACCCCGATGGTGAGGGGCTTTCCGCAAACAGGACAAATTCCACCTAGTTTAATGGTCTCTTTGGGAGAAAGCCTGACCCTGCACTTGCGATGTCCATCAAAATGATACTTTCCTTCTTCTGGAAAAAACTCAATTGTTCCTAAAAAACCTTTTTGCGGGTCTTTGAGTGAGGCGATGATTTTAAAGTAATCAAGCTCACAATTAAAAATATTGGCTTCACGGGCAAGATTTTTGGGAGAATGAGCATCAGAATTAGAAACCAAAGTATATTTATCAAGTTGGGAGAGTCTCCAATTCATCTTCGGGTCAGAGCTCAGCCCGGTCTCAAGAGCAAAGATTTCTCCTGCAAGGTCTTCAAAGCATTCTTCAATATCATCAAACCCGCTTCTTGAGCCAAAAAGACTGAACCAAGGAGTCCAGATATGGGCAGGAATTAAAACCGCACCGTCTCCTAGCTCAAGAACCATCTCCAAAAGATGCTTGGAATCTATGCCCAGAATGGGTCTGCCATCGCTGGCAAGGTTTCCGATTTGCTCAAGCTTTTTGGAAAATCCTTCTGCCAGCTCCAAGCTAGGAAGTAAAATTAAGTGATGAAGTTTTCTGAGCCTTCCTTTCTTTTTATAAATGGTGCTTATCTCTCCAGAAATAACAAACCTTACTGGCACAGGGTTTGGGGGTAGAAGCTGAGCATTTTTCTTATATTCTGGCTTAAGCTGATAAAGTCCCGGCTCTGCAGGCTCAAGTTTTTCTTTAAGCTCTGCCCGCCAAGCAGGATGAGTAAAATCTCCACTTCCAACCAGAGCAATCCCTTTTATTTTCGCCCACCAATCAATTTCCTCAGGGGCAAGTTGCTTGCTCGTCGCACGAGAATAGCGTGAATGAATATGAAGGTCTGCTATAAACTTCATCGGCTTCAGGAAATTTTATTGCTGGTAAAAAAGAAGTCAATTGCGGAACTATAGATTTTCATTAAATACAGAAATGTTTATTTTTAATAAAAAATAAAACAGGATAGTTAAAACTTTCTAAGCCTAAATAAAAATGGTGGAGGATACGGGATTCGAACCCGTGACCTCGGCAATGCGAATGCCGCGCTCTCCCAGCTGAGCTAATCCCCCACCGCTAATAATTATAGTCAGCCGAAATGATTTTTCAACTCTTCCTAAAAGCCCTTTTAACAAGATTTAATGCTAGCTATATAGCCCTTGCCACAACTTTACTTTTAAAAAGCCAGGTGGCTTCTAAGTAAATTTTATAGTTGTTAACGCATCTTGCTAAAGTAAAAATTCTCTTTGATGCTACACAAGATTGCATTCTAACCACATTGACTTCTCCCCCAGAAAAATTTAAAATCGCAAACAAGATGAAAAACTGGCTAACAGAGCGGGCGGAGAAAATTCCCAGCTTTATTGTTATGGATGTGATTGACCGTGCAGTTGAGATGAGGAGAGCTGGAGAGGATGTCATTATGCTTGCTGTTGGCGAGCCGGATTTCCCCACTCCCAGATGCATTGTTGAAGCCTGCGAGCGCGCTCTTCGTGATGGAAAAACCAAATACACCCATTCCCTTGGCATACCTGAGCTAAGAGAGGCAATTGCTGAGGACTACTGGAAAAGGTATAAAGTTAATGTAAATCCAGACCAGATTATCGTCACCCCCGGCTCCTCACCTGCGATGTTTCTTGTTTTCAGCGCTATCCTTGACCCGGGCGATGAGGTAATTATCTCTGACCCTGGCTATTCCTGCTATCCGAATATGATTGAATATCTTTATGGAAAACCAGTTTCAGTGCCTGTTTATGAAGAAGATGGTTTTCAATTTGAACCCATTGCTGTAAAAGAGCGAATTACTAACCGCACTAAAGCCATTATCATCAACTCTCCCAGCAATCCAACTGGCAATCTGCTTGACCCAGAAAGAATGGCAGAAATAGCTCAGCTCGGTCCGCTTGTAATTTCAGACGAAATCTATCACGGCTTGGTTTATGAAGGCAAGGAGCACACTATTCTGGAATTTACAGACCGAGCAGTGGTTTTAAACGGTTTTTCCAAGCGCTATGCAATGACTGGCTGGAGAATAGGATACTGCATTGTCCCACAAGATTTTGTCCGTCCTTTGCAAAAGATTGCTCAGAATTTTTTCATCTCTACTGCTGATTTTGTGCAATGGTCTGCGATCAGCGCTTTAAAAGAGGCAGAGCCAGAAGTGGAGAGAATGCGCCAGATTTTCAACGAGCGAAGAAAGTTTATCATCAAGCGTTTAAAAGAACTCGGATTTGGCATTACCAAAGAGCCAACAGGAGCTTTTTATGTTCTTGCCAATGCAAAAAATTTTTGTGAAAATTCTTACAAATTTGCCTTTGAAATTCTTGAACAGGCAAAGGTGGGCGTGACCCCGGGAATAGACTTTGGCAAAAATGCAGAAGGATATATCCGCTTCAGCTACGCGGTGGACATCAGGCGCATAGATGAGGGCTTGTGCCGAATTGAAGCTTTTTTAAAAGAGAGAAAAGCTGAGCCCAGTTAAATTTTAACCAGAATCTTCTTTAAAAATTTTAAATAACTCCCTTCCGCCCACCATCAGCCCTATGTTTATAGGGGTAAAGCAGATGTTATCTGCGATAAATAAAAGCCACGAGCGCCCCTGCAAATGAATTGTAAGCAAACTAACAACTCCCACCGCTCCTGCTATCAATCCACAAATAAATTCAACCCCAAGACGCCGAGAAATTCCCACCCGAAACAAAGCTCCACTTGCCAGAGCAAGTCCCGCTCCCAAAAGACCTATTATCACAATCAGAATCTGAACAAACTCTCCTGCCTTTCCATCAATCCCCGCACTTTTGCTCCCCGCAAAGGCTTGAAACTGGTAGAGAGAAATCTGTTCCGCAAAAATTGAAGCTAAAATTCCGTAAACGAAAAATAACAAACAGCCGGATTGAATTAGCCAGCTTGCTCTCTTTAGTCTCTTTTCCATTGTTCTCTCTCCAGCTGGGTGTTGAACTTATTATCTGACCTTAATCAAAGCAGGAAGGAATTTTGCTGTCAAGAAAAAGTTTTGCCCAAATCTATTTGCTGGGCTATTATAAGAGCTGAATGAGGCAGGAAGAAAAAGTTGAAAAAATTCCCCGGGCGCTTGTTTGCAATATCCAGCGCTTTTCTGTGCATGATGGTCCTGGAATTCGCACCACTGTTTTTTTCAAGGGCTGTCCGCTTCGTTGCCTTTGGTGTCAGAATCCCGAATCGCTTCGCTTTGAAAACGAGCTGATTTTCTCTCCAGAAAAATGCATTGCCTGCGGTGATTGCGCTGATGTCTGTCCAAGTGGTGCTATAGAATTTAAAGACATTCCCATAATGCACTGGGAGCGGTGCAAGGCATGCTTTGCCTGTGTAGAGGTCTGTCCCACTTTAGCTCGGGAACCTGCAGGAAAAGAATATTCTCCAAAAGAGCTGGCAGGCGAGCTTTTACGCGACCGAGAATTTTTTGGAAAAGAAGGCGGAGTGACTCTAAGCGGTGGCGAGCCTTTCTCTCACCCTAAATTTCTCGGTGAGCTCCTTCCTATTTTAAAAAAAGAAAAAATACATATCACTGCCGAGACCTGTGGATATTTTAACTGGAATGCAGTTGAGCCTTTGCTTAAATGGGTGGACCTTATTCTTTTTGACCTTAAAGCTCTAACCCCGAAGCTTCACAAAAAGCTCACTGGAAAAAGCAATGAGCTTATCATCAAAAACTTAAAGCGAATTTTGGAGCTAAAAATTCCTCATCAAATCCGAGTGCCTGTTGTGCCCGGATACAATGATGACCCGGAGGAACTTGTAAAAATTGCTCAGTTTGTTCTGGAGCTGGGTGAAAAGGAAATTTGGCTTCTTCCTTATCATCGTCTTGGTGAAAGCAAGCTTAAAAAGCTCAATAGTGAACTAAAACCTCTTGGTTTAAAAACAATGACCGAATCTGAACTACGCGTCCGAGCGGAAATTTTCACACAACAGGGACTGTGCGTAAAAACTTTTACTTTCACTCTTTATCCTCATAAATAAAAGTAAAACAAATAAAAATGACGATGAAAAAGAAAAATTTTTTATATGATGCTATATGGAAATTTGGATAATAAAATTCAACAAAATCTTAAGTCCGAAAAGCAAAGACGCCTTCATCTTATTCACCCGTTGCTTTTAAAAATTATTTTGGATAAATCCTTTCTCCGGGAAGTGGCGGAGAGGAGCTATAGCTTTGGTCAAGCTCAATCACCGCAACTTTGCTGGCAAGCCTGCTCTCAAATCCTGCAAATTTACCTTTTACTTGATATGCTCCCGGCTCGGTAAAAAGCACAGCTAGGCTCAAAGGAGCGCCTAAATTAAGGCTGGAAAAAAGCTCCTCATTTCCGCAGACCGCTATTTTATCTGGAGAGAGAGGAAAGGCGCCCATTGCTGGCATAACTCTTGGGTGTCCGCTTTTATCAATCCAGCTTAAAAATTTTACTGCTAAAACCCGCATAAACTTTTCCAAAACTGGCTTGGGCATAACTTCTTTTTCTGCTTCAAAATGATTACCACTGGCAAGCATCTTTGCCTGAAAAGCTCGCCAGAGCTGGCTTGGGTAGCTTGCTTTTTCTTCCTTTATGCGGATTACTCCTACTTCTCCTGCACCAAAATACGCATTGTAGCGATAAATTGGCTGATTGTTGAAAAACTCCAGCTTTTCACCAGAGCGCTCAAAGCCCTCAAACTCGCCCAGAACCTCAAGACTTCGCCAAAAGCCCATAGTTGCAACTGCCACCTTTTTTCTTTCTTCAAGATTGCGCTTGGTCTTCCAAGCCATAAACCTGACAAAGCAAAGAGTCTCTTTATCCCAAGCAGTGGTAGATAAAATAGGCGCAAGGTTGGGATATCCATCTTCACCCATAGTTGCCACAAATTTTATAGGAGATTTTTTAAAAAGCTCAAACCCTTTTTCGCTCAATCCTGCCATCTTTCTTCCTTTCTATTGTGAAAGTGGCTTTGCCTAAAGCATTCGTTAATTTGTATTCATAAACACAAATCCTCATCAAATATGCTAAAAACGAAATCTAAATAAAATATGGTATATTCTTTAATAACTGCTTTGCAATTTTCTTTTATAATTTTCATCCTTCGCCTATAGCTAGAGCCTCGCGTGCAATGATTTCGTCCTGAACCTCTTTGCCCAGCGAAGTAAAATAGGCATTGTAGCCGGTAACACGCACCAAAAGATTACGATAAGGCTCTGGATTTTTCTGCGCCTCACGCAGAGTATCTGGGTCAACAATGTTCACCTGAAGACAGCTCCCGCCTTCCTTCATAAATCCCCTTAAAAACCTTGCCAGATTTTTCTTGCCCATCTCGTCTCTGACCAAGCTAGGATTAAAGCTTAAAGTGAGACTGGCGCCATTGGGAACAGTCTCTAAGCCCATCTTATAAACCGAACGAGCAATGCTGGTAGGACCTTTATGCGCAACCCCTGTCACAGGACAGATGCCATTAGAAAGATAAGTTCCGCGCTTCCTTCCATCAGGGGTGGCACTGGTCGGAACCGCATAAAGAATCCAGTAATTCCAAGATAAATATCCTGCTCGAAATCTCCTTCCAGTCGCAGGAGAGGTGCGCTTGAAAACCTCTTCACTCCAGAACTTGTTGAGCTCATAAGCAATTTGGTCAGCGCGGTCGTCATCGTTTCCGAATTTGGGCGCACGGTGAATGAGCATCTGCCGGAGCTTTTCATATCCTTCAAAATTGGCTTTGATGGCTTTAATCAGCTCCTTCATTTCCACCCTCTTTTCCTCAAACACCAGCCATTTAACCGCAGAGAGCGAATCTACCGCAGTTGCAAAAGCCACTCCTTCAACCGTGATATGATTGAGCTCAGGACCACCTGCAGAAACATCTTTACCTTTCTCAGCACAGCCATCTACAAGAGCAGAAAGAAGCGGGGTGTTTTCAAACTTTGCTCGGATATAATCTGCCTGAATAGCAGAATCAAGAATGCGGTCAATAAGGCTTAAAAGCTGGCGCTTGTAGGCATCAAAAAATTGCTCAAAGCTAGTGAAATGGCAAGGGTTGCCTGTGCGAGGTCCCAACCGCCAGCGCCAGCGGGCATCTCTGCCATTAAAGAGGGTAAGCTCAACCGCCTTTGCCAGATTAATGTTAACATCAACGGTTCCTGCCCGCTCTGCGCCAGGGATGGAATTTTCTAGACAACCTATTGGCGCATAATTCCAGAGCCTGTCTTTTGGATATCCTGCCCAAGCA
>CAZQJX010000016.1:25606-29651 GCA_964592965.1 uncultured bacterium | reverse complement strand
TCCACTTTCTCACCGCATTTGGTGCAGAATTTTGCGCCGGGAGGAAGGTCAGCTCCGCAGTGCGGGCATTTATCTGGACCTTTAAGCTTATATCCGCAGTTGGAGCAGAAATTAGCATCTTCATCTAAAGTATGACCGCACTTGGGGCATTTCTTAATCACCACTAACTGCTCTCCGCACTTCATACAAAAGCGGGCATCAGCAGGAAGCTCAGCGCCACAGCTCGGGCACTGAATTTTCCCTGTTTCCTGAATCTTCTTGATCGCCTCTTCTGGGTTCGCTCCCATTGCTTTGAAAATAAGCCCTGGCATCATCAAACCGAGCCCGGCTCCCACACCCATACCCAAGCCAGCGCTGGCAGCTCCGCCTGCACCTTCTCCACCACCAGCAACAGCAGCATCTCCCATTGCCTTGGCAGCTTTAAACTGCATAAACTTACCCAAATCCCCCACTGCCTGCATTGCGCTTCTTTCATCAATCATTCTTTGCACTTCTTCAGGCGGGGTGATGCTTTGGATGAAAAAATCAATCAGCTCCAAGCCATATTTTTCAAAATCATCTTGAAGCCTCATCTTAACAGCCACGCCCAGCTCATCATAAATCTTAGGAAGGTTGAAAATAGTGTCCAGTTGCTCGCCGAGAAGGTCATTTAATCTGCTAACAATTACATCTTTTAGGTAGTCGTGGATTTGCTCGCTTTTGTATATGCCCTGAGTGCCAACAATGTTATTGATAAAAAGCAGGGGCTGGGTCACCCGCATCGTGTAGTTACCAAAAGCCCGAAGCCTGACCAAGCCCAGCTCAGAATCACGAAAAGCAACCGGCTCGCGAGTGCCCCATTTCAAATTGGTAAAAACCTTAAGATTAACAAAATACACTTCCACCCGAAACGGACTGGTTGAGCCAAATCCCACTGTGCGGGTTAAAAGCTTGGTGAGAACAGGTAAATTCTGGGTGCTTAAGGTATGTCTTCCTGGACCAAAAACATCCAGCGCCTTTCCATCACGGAAAAACACCGCTGCCTGATTCTCCCGAACTATGAGCTGAGAGCCATAAGTGGTTTCAGCAGAACCTTCCTCTGGTACGCGATGGACAAGCTCCTCACCTGTCTGGTCAAACCATTCAATTACCTCTAAAAGTGGCATTGGTCGCTCCTTTCTTTACCAAATAGTTAAAGTTTTTTGAGTGAAAAAGCTTTAGGCTTAGTTGACTTTTTCCTAGCACTCTTCTGATGTTTTTCGGGCATAAGAATCCCTTTGGTCAAGCTTTTCCTCAAAAATATCTATTTCCTCATCCAGCTCACGAAGAGTGGTTTTTAGCTCTGATTTGGGTCGGGAAAGAACCTCTTTGACCTTATCTGCCAGAGAGTTTATTTGTTCAAAAAGATTCTGGTCAAACTCAATTAAGCGGTTAAGCACTTGTTCGTTTAATTGCTCTAGGTCAAAAACCCCGCTGTATCCGCGGGAGGCAAAACGGATGCTATCGCGGAGTTTTTCCAGCTTGTGAGTGGAGCGGTCAAGCAGGTCAAGCCCGGCGAGTCTGCCGGAATCCACCAGCTCCCTTTTTACATCATTTATTTTATCAATCAGCTCCTGCATTTTCTTAACCAGCTCATCACGAATCAGCTTGTCCACATCTCTCAGCTCTTCTCGCTCAAGATAGGTTCTTAAAAGAGGAACATACTGTTTGGCAAAATCCAAAAGCCTCTGAGGATAAGTTTTAGGCATTAAAACCTCCTTTCGTTGAAAACAAGATTTATAAAATGACTTTTTAATAATAAAAGATTAAGGCAAAAAAATCAAGTTTAAAGTGAGAATTGGCTAAAAACTGGGTTTTAAGCTGGTTTTTGCTTTAGGTTCGAGGTAGGGATATTTATACAGACTATATCTTTAACACTCTATCTGAATGTAGATATAAGCCGGCAGGGATAACAAGCCTGAGCTCAAAGCCTGTATCATTTCTTTTCAGCTTAAGCTCACCCCCTGTTGTCTTTTTGAATTCTCGCACAAGGGTTGAGTTTAAAATTGAAGTGCTCGGCCCGCTTCGTAGATTAGGAGTGAAAAGGGAAAAGACCATTTTTTGACTTGACGGCTTGAAGCGGGTTTCAACCACTATTTTTCCGTTCTCTTCCATCTGGCTTAAAAGCCAGAAGATAAGCTCAAAGATAATGGTAATTAATTTATCTTCAGCGATGGGAAGGGGGCGGTCGTTTTTGGTAAGTTTAAGCTCATAATTTATTCCGGGCTTTCTTGATACAGTCATAAGATAATAGATTATATTTTCTACAGTCTGATTAAAAGATGGTGTGTTTTGTCGAGAAGATGAGCGAAGAAAATAAACCAAATCCTCAACCCGCCTCTGGGTGCACTCAAGCTTTGCCTTCAGGCTGTTCATCGTCTCAAATAAAAAAGCATCCCTTGCATAACTTTGAAGGACAAGGTCAACATTTAAAAGAGCTCCTGCCAGCTGATTGTTGATAAAAAATTCAAGGTCAGAAAGCATCGCCTCTGCCTTCGCATAACGGGAAAGCTTAAAAACCTCATCTAAAAGACTTTTTATTTCTTCTTCCAAAGTTCTTTCAAGAGTCCGAAAACTTTTAATTTCCTGCTTGAGTTTTCCTATTTCTTTTTCTTTTTTGGCAAGATTTTCCTCAAGTTTTACCATTCTCTCTTGTGTTCTTTTTAACAGATTGTATAAATTGACCCCATCTTTGATAGTGCCAACCAGTTCCTTCTCCTGCCAAGGCTTTTCCAGATACTTGTAAATCGCTCCTTGATTTATCGCCTGCTTGGCTGATTCAAGGTCTGCGTATCCGGTGAGAAGAACCCTCACAACTTCTGGGTAATTTTCTTTCATCCAGCTCAAAAACTCAACCCCGCTCATCTCTGGCATTCGCTGGTCAGAGATGACCAGCTTGGGGAAAAAGCGTCCGCCTTCTATAAGCTCCATTGCTCTGCCCGCGCTCTGGGCGGTGACTACTTCTAAAGGGTATTTGCGTAGGCTTCGGTTGATGCTGTCAAGAATTGGCTTTTCATCATCAACTACTAGAATCGGCTCTTTTGCTCTCGTCATTCTAACCTCCCTTTATAGAATTAGATGTTTTTTAGAAATATTCGGAAGGCAGAAGAAAATTTTAAACTTTATCTGGTTTTATTAAAAACAAGCTTTGTGTTTGAAAGATGAAAAATTTTCTTGATTTTTTGATAAACCTGCGGGTTTTTGAAAAATTTTTGGCTTCGGGGAAAGTCCTCTACTTTATTAAGACAATGTGTTAAAAATACACTCTGTATACTAATGCTGAACTTGGACGGGAAACAAACACCTCACACCAAAACTAAATCTAGGTATTCCCATTTTAGAATTTCTATTCTATTAGCTCAAATTTTTCTGGTTCAATATAATCTCCGAAGCGCTCTTTTGCCTCCATTAGTCTTTTTCTCTGTTCTTCCAGCACCTTAAAGAGGACAGCTGGCGTGTCTTTTACCATTTCTCTATAAATCTTTTCAATTCGGTCAAGTTTAGCCAAGCATTCTGGCACCCTTACTTGAAACTGCTTTTTATATGCCTCTTGCGGATAATCCTTTCCCAAGACTTTTTGGAAAAGCTCTTTCAGGTCTTCATATCTTGGAACAAGTCCGGTTGGGGTGCGGACAGCAGGAACCTCATTATGCGCCCTAAGCTCCATCCATTTCAGCCACACTGCCTTATCGGATTTTTCATTGAGAAATTCGCCGTTTTTATCCCGCAGAAAGTAGTTGACGGAAAAGATTTTGGGCGGTTTTTCCATCTTGGCGCCAAAATCAAGGTGGTTTTGTATGTATTTTCCGATGGGAATGGAAAGGAAGTCTAGGTTTGCCATCAGGTTAAACTTTCGTACACCCTCTTTACCCAGGGTGGCAGCGGTGGTTTCGGATTCTAGAGAGGCGCCTTTGGTGATAACCCCGTGCACCCAGTCAAAGGCTTCTTCCACTGGTGGCCAGGTATCAGAATCTCTTCCGCCGTAGATAATTCCGCCCACCTCAACTCCTTTAGGATTTTCCAGCTC
>CAZQJX010000016.1:0-25506 GCA_964592965.1 uncultured bacterium | reverse complement strand
GGGTCGTCTTTGGAGTTTATTCCCTGAATGATTCCAAAAATTCCCCGCTCAACATTAACCGCTCGCACCTTTCCGTCAATAATACGAAGATACGCGATATCATCGCCAACAATGGTCTCTCCCGCCAGCATAGAAGTTGAGGTTTTTCCACAAAGAGAAGGAAAGGCACCGGTGAAATAAGTTACCCTCTGAGGGTTGTTGACATTGTGGACGCCCATCAAAAACATATGCTCTGCCAGCCAGCCCTCTCGGTCTGCTCGCTGAATTGCTAGCCTAAGGGCGAGCTTTTTCAAGCCAATTGTATTACCACCATACTGGGTGTTAACGCTATAGACTGTTTCATCTTCAAGGTCTATGTAAATCCGGCGCAGATGAAGATTTTTACTTACCGCACCCTCCAGCTCCCCCTGAGAATGAACAAACTTGAAAAAGCGGGCTTGCTCGCCCAGCCGAACAAACTCCTCATAACCTTGACGATAAAGCAAATCCTCGCTGTGAGCAACATAACTGGAATCTGTAAGCTGAAGGCAGGGAATGGAAAATTCAGAATTTTTTGGACCGAGCACAAAAAACCTGACGAACATAGTGTGCCCCCGCATAATCCCTCTAAGAAGCTGGTGGATTTCCTCCAGCCCCTGCTTTCTATCCATTGAGTTAATATCAGGACCGAAATCTATTGGCTTAGAGACCAGAAATTTAGTATTGGCTTTATCACGGGCTTGGTCGTAGTAATTATCAAAGTGCGCGGTATGACCTTCAATTTTAAGTTTTTTCTCCTCTCCTGTGCGGATTGCTTCTTCCCGAATAAAGGCTATATCTTTGGGGTCGTCCGTGCAGACAAAGACTTTATCTGGCTGGCAGAGTTCAATATATTTGGCAACAAATTGATGAATCAGGGAGTTTTTGACCTTTAAAAGCTTTTCCAAGTCTCTCTTTTCCAGCTTTTGGTTGAGAGTGTCCAAGTAACGCTCAGCCATATTTCACCTCCTTGTGCTCCCTATTTTTGACCATAAAAACCCCTTGAGCCTGAACAAGGGATTTTTTCATTTAAGAGTTTGAAGACCTTTATATGGAGCGCAAAAAACCTTCAGCTTTCTACCATAAATCTTGGAACTTGTCAAGCAAAAATTTAAGCAACCACCTCTCTTCGTCAGCTAAAAAGATTTTGATTTTTAATGGCTTGAATTGAAGAGAGGATATTTTAAAAATAAAAATTTTCCAGGAAATTTATACAGTATTATGCTTTTCTATAATGCTGTTCAAGAATTGAGCGAGCTTTTGGGCTTGAGCTCGCCTTTCAAACTGCTTGATATATCCCCAATTGGGATTTACCGGTATGCTAGCCCGCTGATGAAGCTGATAAAGCCTTTCCAGTAAATCGGCAATTTCTTCAGGCGAGGTTGGGTCAGCAAAATAAGCGGTGCCCGCTTTTTCCAGAATCTCCTTTGCATCTCCTTCAGGAACCAGTGCCAGTATCGGCTTACCTGTTCTGATATATTCATAAGTCTTAGCGGGAACCCAGTAGCTAGAGCGATTACCTTCTGTTTTGGAAAGGAGCGGTAGAAACAAAAGGTCTGCTTTGTTCAATTCTTCTATTGTTTTTTTGTGTTCAAGCAGTCCTAAAAGTTCAACTTCATCTTCAATGTTAAATTTTTTCGCTAATTTATTACAGATAATAACTCCTCCCCCGGCAATGGCTACTTTTATTTTTCCTCTTAGCTGGGGCTGTTTGGAAAATAAAACATTCAGTGCTTTAAACAAATAATAAGGCGTATGAGTATTTTTTTCCTCCTGAGAAAATCTATAAGGACGATATCTACCTAAATCCATTATCTTTCGTAACATCTTTTTCCATTTTGGTTTGTTTTCATCTACATACATCCAAAAGGAGCCAGTGAATAATATTCTGAAAAACCGAGTATCTTTTACAGGATTTATATCAACAAAATCCTCTTCATCATAACCATTGTTTATGACAATGATTGGTTTGTTTTTCACTTTTTTTTCTAATAGTTTTTTTTGACCATCAGTTACTACAACTATTCCATCTGCTCTTTTAATGCTCATTCGCTCTAGCCATTCATTTATCTTATAATGGAAAAAACTTTCGTATTGACCAAAAGCATATTCAACCCAAGGGTCTCTAAATTCGATTACCAAAGGTTTTTTAAGTAGATGTTTTAAAATAATTCCTGTTAGACATAAACTTCCCCATGGAGGAGTTGAGATATATATTAAGTCTATATCTTCCTTTTTTGCTAAACGATAACCAACTTTTACGAAGCTGGGAATTGCAGTTACAGCATCATCTGGGATAAAAAAGAAATTTAAAAGCCTTTCCAATCTCAGCTTTTTTAAAAAATCATCTAGTGCGGAAAAGTCAATATGTGAAACTCTTTCTATTATTACTTTATTTTCTATTTCTTTCTGTAAATTCTGGTCTGTAAAATTATCTTCATAAAAACTTTTTCTAATTTTTGAAGTTAAAATTATAGGTAAATAGTCATTTTCAGATAAATATTTAGAGAGCTTGGCTATTCTATAAATGCCAGGACTAGTGTATGGAAGAAATCTTTCAATGACTATTAAGATTTTTTTCATAAGACTACCTCCTAACATAATTGATAAAAGCTTTTATTTCTTGAAAGATTGAGCGATTAAAAAATATTGTAAAAACACCATATAACACAATTCCTAAAATAATTTCATAGAATAAAAATATCCTATTATAGCCTATCCATTTTAACAAATATGTTTTTGCCTGCCAAACCACAATACTCATTAATAAGGAAGAAATAGTCGACCCTAATAATATTGATATCAATTTTTTTATTTTCAAATTAATTAATTTAAATGGTATTTTAAAAAGAGGATATAAAATAATTAAAAGTGCTATGAAATAACAAAATGCCACACCATTTATGCCCCAATTTAAACCAATAATGAAAGCACAAATATAAATTGATACAAAAACAATTGATACTTTTAACATTAAATCTGCTCTTCCCTGAGAAAGATAAATCCAGCCAATTGTTGTTCCTACAGATTGAAGCATTCCCACAATGCAAAATATTCTCAAAACAAAAAGCCCACCTAACCATTTTTCACCTAAAACAAATTTTATAAATTCAGGCGCAACAACAAATAATCCTAACATCATAGGAAAAACAATAAAAGCAATCATTCTATTGGCTCTAAGATATCCACTAGCAACTTTCTGTTTATCTTCTTGAACTGCAGAAAGAGCAGGAAACATTACACTTCCTATTGTCCAAGATATTCTTCGCAAAGGAAAAAGTAAAATCTGATATGATAAATCATATAAACCAAGAGCATCTTTACCTAAAAATTTTCCAATTAATAAATTGTCTGCATTTCTAGCAAAATAGTTGACAAAATTAAATCCCAAAACATTTCCGCCAAAATAAAGTAGCTCTTTTATTTTTTTTATCTCTAAAACAAAAAGCGGTTTGAGTTTGCTAACTAAAAAATTTAAAAAAGATGTAATAATAGTGGCAATAACATTTTTCATAACCAAAGCCCACACCCCAAATCCCCCGATAGCCATAAGAACAGCAACTGCCCCTGAGACCAAATTTGAGGTAATACTAATTAGAGCCAGGCTTTTAAATCTTAATTCTTTAGAAAGAAGAGCAGAGGGTATATTCCCCCAAGAGGCAAATAAAAAATTTAATCCTAAAACTGACATTATAGGAAATATTATCTTTTGTTTATAAAAGAGAGCAATAAGTGGGGAGATTGAAATAGTAATTAAGGATAAAATAAAACCAAATATAACAGATATCCAAAAGACAGATGAAAGCTGTATTTTATCTAACTTTTGTTTCTGAATGACAGCACTTCCCAAACCCAAATCTAATATTATTGAGAAAAAATTGGTGAAAACAGCCACCATTGCCAACAAACCGAAATCGCCAGGAGAAAGAAGGCGCGCTAAGATAATGGTCACTAAAAATCCTATTAATTGATTAGACACAATAGAAATACCATTCCAAAAAACTCCTTTGGCAACCTTCTGAGAGATATTATTACTCATTCTAGTTTTTTAAGTCTTCTTTTATCATTTGATAGAACAATTCAGCTCTTTGCTTCCAAAGAAATTGTTTTTCTACTCTTAATTTACCTTGCTCGCCTAATTTTAAGGCAAGCTCTTTATTCTTAAGCAGTTGTATTATCGCTTTGGCAAGAGAATTTACATCATCAGGTTCAACCAGAAGACCTGAATAATTATTTAAAATTGCTTCTCTCGCTCCGCCAGAATTAGCACCTATGACAGGTTTACCTCTTGCATTTGCTTCTAGATAAATAATTCCAAATCCCTCATCTTTGGCGGGCAAAACTAAAATGTCTGAGATATCTATAAGGGGTATCTTTTCATTTTCTGATATGGTCCTATTTAAGAAAATTACATAGTTTTCTAGGTACAATTCTTTGATTAATTTTTTTACTACCTCATCAGCATCACCTGTTCCAGCAATAATATATTTCAAATTATTTTCTTCTTTAATTACATTTGGTAGAGCTTTTAAAACCTGGGGAATGCCTTTTTGGATATCATTCCGAGCAAGGGAGAGAATAATTTTTTCATTTTTCAGATTTAATTGAGATTTTAAAGATTCAAGATTTGATTTCTCATATAAAAAGCTTTCTGGAATAGCAGGGTTAATAACTGTTATTTTTTCTTTTTTCACTCCCTTTTTTATCAGAAGTTCTTTTGTGAAATTGCTGTTGGCTATAATTTTTGAAGCGCGCATAATTCCTATTCTATGTTTTAATCTGGTCTTTTTGCTAATAGCTTCTCCTTTGGTCAATTCAGAGCCATGATAGATAATATAAAGTGGCATTGAATAAAAAAAAGAAACAATACTTGAATAAAAAGGAAGGCAAAAAATTTGGTTCAAAATAATACAATTAATTTTATAATTTTTTACGATATCGTTAATCATAAAAAAGAAAGATTTTATTCTTTGGGTTGCGGAAAGAGTCAAAATATAAGAAAAATTTTTTCTTACAACTTTATATGAAACTTTTTGGTCAAACAATTTATCTCCTTCTTTGGATTCTGATAAAACTATTACATCATTTCCTAGTTTTTGTAAATGCTCTGCTAGCTGATGTGCATATTCAGCAACTCCACCAGCTTGCGGTTTAAAATCTGTGGCTATAATTAAAATGTTAAATGCCTTAGTCATCACAGATATTATAATAATTTTTTCTAATTATGCAAAATCTTGACAATTTATCAAAATTATTCTATTATTTAACAACGAGAAAGACAATGCCTTCAAGCAGACCTCATAGTATTCCTATTGTAATTTCTTTTCTCAGACAGATTAATCCTACCTCTATCCTTGATGTTGGTGTAGGATTTGGCAAATGGGGGTTTCTTTTTCGTGAATACACAGATATTGTTAGAAGTGAGCTAGACCCTCCCAGATATAAAAAGGAAAACTGGAAAATAAAGATAGATGGAATAGAGGGATTTCCTGACTATATTACGCCCGCACATCATTATATTTACAATAATATCTATCTCGGTGATGTAAGAGAAGTTTTACCTAAGCTTGGGAAATATGATTTAATTTTTATGGGTGATATAATTGAGCATCTTCCTAAAGAAGAGGGTAAAGAATTAATCAGAGAGGCTTTGAAGCATACCAATCGCTATCTTATTCTTACTACTCCAAGATTTGATACCAAACAGTCGAATGTCTGTGGCAATGAGTTAGAAAGACATCGCAGTTTATGGTCTGCTAAAGATTTTAAAGCAATAGCTAATGCAGAGGTGTTATTTTTACCAGGAGATATTCTTCTTGCTATTTACCCTAAACCAGGATATCCACATATTACTTTTCCTTATAGGAACAGAATGACAAAGGCTTTAAGACAGTTCCTTTCAAGAATAGGTAGGAAGATTCTTGGAGATGAATTATATCAACTTGTTAGAAACAGGCTACCATTTTAATTTTATTCCCAAACAAGGAATTAGAAATGAGTTGTGAGATACTATCATTGTTATATAGTTTTGGCCATCGAAGCGAGAGTTGGCTATATTGGCAGATAAGTGAATTAAAACGCTATCGTGTTTATGTCCTCACCTATGAATATAAAAATCCACAAGAATATCCTCATACCCCTGTCAAGATTTTACCTATGTCAGGTAAAATTGCTAGATATTTATTAAAAATGCCCTTGCTCATTTTGGAGAGAAGAAGACCTCGTTTGGACCTACGCGAATTATTTATCATCTCACGAATCATTAAGCAAGAGAAAATAAAAATTATTCAAGCCCATTTCGGATGGACTGGGTATAGGTTTCTTGAGTTAACCTCAAAGTTTAACCTCCCATACATAGTTTGGTTTTATGGCTCTGATGCTTTTCGTTCCCAGTATCAAGCGATGGTTCAAGAATTAATTAATTCACCGGTTATATTCTGTTGCACATCTAATGCTTTAAAGAGACGCTTAGAGGAATTGGGTTGTTCTGGTGAGCGGGTGTATGTGTTTCATCCAGGAATTAGGCTACCAACTCAGCTATCTACCAAAATAATCAATCATAAAGAGCCTTTAAGAATCATATCAATAGGAAGACTTGTGGATTTCAAAGACCCTTGCACATTAGTAAAAATAGCCAAGATATTACAGGAAAGGGGGATTGATTTTACCTGGCAACATTTTGGAGATGGTGATTTAAGACCTATGGTTGAAGCAGAGATAGCAAAGCATAATCTCACTAATAGATTTTTTCTTTTGGGAGAAAGACCCAATGAACAAGTTTTAGAAGCTTTAAAATTTGCAGATGTAATGGTGCACAATGCAGTTATAGCTCCGGATGGGGGTAGGGAAGCGTTTGGATTTGTTTTGGTGGAAGCATCAGCTTTTGGTGTTCCTGTCGTCTCAGTGCGAGTAGGGGGCATTCCTGAAATAGTACAAGATCAAAAAACCGGTTTTCTTTTAGATGAAGGCGATATAGAAGGAATGGCAGAGAAGGTTATTCTACTGGCAAAAAATCCAGAATTAAGGGAACAGTTTGGCAGAGAAGCATATCGCTTTGCCAGTCAGAAGTTTGATTTGAACAGCCAGATTAAAAAGTTAGAGGAGTTTTACGACCAGCTCATAAAAAAGCAAAATCAGATTTAGTTATCCTGTAAATTTTTAAGCCATTTTTTTAGATATTCTTCCGGGTCAGTTGAATTCCTTTCAGCTATTTCTTTGATAAACACAATCATCTTTTCCAAATCACCACCCAATTTATTATAAACCTGCTCGTAGAGAGAAAGGTCGTGATAATAAACAAGATATGAGGCAATAACTGCATTGTTCAAATTCTTATCCAGCCAGCGCCGGTAAATAGAAGTTTTCATTTTAGGTAGCCAATTTTGCTCAAAATCTTTTTTGGTTCTCTCAAGGATAGCCTTTTTACGGGCAAGCTTTTCCTCATCAGATAAATCTTTTCGGGCATAAAGTCTTTTCAGCTCATCAGCTAGCTTGGAAAGATAGCGGTGAAATACAACATCATCGTGATTTGAGCCAACCGCATACCTCACCTGCTCAGAATCTTTGCCGAACTTATCTATGCAGAAATTAAGCGCACCCTGATTGCCGACGAAAAGAGCTAAATTTTCATTAAACTCAGGATATCCTTTTTTCCAGATGGTTGCATGGGTTAGCTCGTGAATGATGATATTGGCAAGGTCGTAATCATTGTATCTGAGCATCGGGGTGTAGATCGGGTCGGAGATTATTCCCAGCATAGAGTAGGCGCTTACCGGGCGGATGTAAACATCATAACCTTTTTCTTCCAGCTCTTTTTTCTTTTTCAGGGCATCTTCTTTTTTGAAAAATCCCAAATAGGGCACTCTTCCCACCAGCGGAAATTTCCAGCTTAAAGGTTCAAGCGAAAATCTGGGACAGGCAGTTAAATTCCAGCAAAGAACATCTCTTTTAAGAGGGCGGTAAATGGTATAGCTTTTGTTGTGCACCAGCCCGATTTCCTCTTCTGCATATTGTTTGATTTCCAAAACCAGCTTGAGCTTTGCTCGGGTTTGAGCATCAATGTCTTTTTGATTGAGCACTTTTTTGATTGGCTGGCGGTGGAAAAAAAGAGCCAGCTGACCCGGCGCTTGGCTCAAAAGATATTCAAGCTCTTCCCAGCTCAGGGAAAGAAGAACTAATCCGCACAGAACCACTAGCCAGCGCAGATTTTTAATTTTCATCTTTTACCCCCAAATACAAATTCCCTAGAAATTCTGATTATTTCTTTTTTATTTCGTCTGCATCGTTGACAATAATTAAAAAACAAAAAGGGCGAGCTTGCAAAAAGCCCGCCCTTTTCTAGTTCAAAGTCTGGTTTTTTTTACGGCTTAACTTTTTGCTCCTCAGGCATAGGCATTCCGGGAATGTATCCCCAGTTGACTTTGGCAATGACTTTTTTGAAATCCTCTGCCAGATTGGCAAGGTCTTGCGGGTCCCAAATTTCTTTATCGGTTTTCCATTCCATTGCTGGGCGGGGCAGGCGATAAAGCTGAACAATCGGACCAAAAACTCCAAAAACCTGCCCGGTAATTCCCTGCGCCTTATCAGAGAGCAGGAACACCACCATCGGAGCGATATGTTCAGGCTTATAGTTTTTGAGCATATCTGCCATTGGCAGGTCTTCGGTCATACGGGTAAAAGCCATAGGAGCAATGGCATTTACACGAACATTGTATCTAGCCAGCTCAAGGGCAAGCACATTGGTAAATCCCATAATACCAGCTTTGGCAGCACCGTAGTTAGCCTGACCAGCATTGCCTATCAATCCGGAAGTTGAGCTGGTATTAACAATGGCACCACCAGAGGTATCTCCCTGCTTGGCTTTCTGACGGAAATATCTGGCAGCAGCTCGGGAAGGAAGGAAATGACCACGAAGATGAACTTTAATCACCGCATCCCACTCTTCAACTGCCATATTAAAGCTCATTTTGTCCCGAAGGATTCCCGCATTGTTGACCAGCCCGTCAAATCTTCCCCAAGTGTCCACACCGAGCTGAATGAGGCTGTCCGCTCCTGCTTCCTCAGAAATGTCCTCATAATGACCAACTGCCTCTCCGCCCATCTTTTTAATCTCTTCTACCACATTGTCAGCGACTTTGGTGTCTTTGCCTGTTCCGTCTCTGGCAACTCCGAGGTCATTGACGATTACCTTAGCACCCTCTTTGGCACAAAGCAGTGCCTCTGCTCTACCAATTCCTGCACCAGCGCCAGTAATGGCAATAACTTTTCCGTCTAAAAGTCCCATTTTTAAACCTCCTTTTTTTGGTTTTTTTAGACCAACTCCCCTTAGGTTAAAACACTCTAGCCAAATTTATAAATTTTGTCAAGGAAAAGTTTCTATTTTTTCAAAAGATTGACCCAGCCCAGATTGAAGACTAAAATCAAATTTATGAGAAAATTAAGCAGAGAAGATGAGCAGGTCTGGTGGATTTTTCAACAGTTGAGAAAACTTTACGGAAAAAAACAGCTTAAAGGAGAACGGGATTTAATCAGCATTCTCATCAGAACCATTTTAAGCCAAAACACTAATGACCAAAATCGCGACCGAGCTTGGCTTGCTTTAAAAGAAAAATTTCCCAGCTGGCAAGACCTGCTCAAAGCACCAGTGGAGCAGATAGAAAAAGCCATACAGAGCGCTGGCTTGGCAAGGCAGAAGTCCAGAAGAATTAAAGATATTCTTAAAAGAATAAAACAGGAGCAGGGCGAGCTTGACCTATCTTTTCTGGCTCAGCTTCCCAATGAGCAGGCAAAAAAATACCTGCTCAGCTTTAAAGGAATAGGTGATAAAACCGCATCTATCATTCTTCTTTTTGGATTAAAAAAGCCAGCTTTCCCTGTTGATACCCATATTCTACGCATCACCAAGCGCTTGGGGATTGTGCCTGAAAATGCCACTTCTCACAAAGCCCATCAAATTCTTGAGCAA
This sequence comes from uncultured bacterium, assembly GCA_964592965.1. GTDB lineage: Bacteria > RBG-13-61-14 > RBG-13-61-14 > RBG-13-61-14 > DRUE01 > CAZKMM01. The sequence goes on along the minus strand of CAZQJX010000016.1, from coordinate 15,524 downwards.
AAAGTTCCCAAGCAAATCGCTTATGAGCTTCATTTAAATCTTATTGAGCACGGAAGAAAAATCTGTAAGGCACGGAAACCTTTATGCATATCCTGTCCTCTCAAACAAAGATGTCAGCACTGGAAGAAGAATGAACACTGAATACATCAGAATCAAAACCGCTCTGGCTAGACTAGGTAGAGAAGTTTTTTTGAGCAAATTGGGCTTTGTTTTGCTCTCCTTGGCGAGTGGTTTGATTTTTATCTTTTTCCTTTCTGAGGTTCCCGCCCGATTAGGAAAAGGAGCACTCATCTGGGCGATTTTCTTTTGGGGCTATGTTCTTTTCAGCTTGCTCTTTTTAGGAATCTGGGTCTGGAAAAATAAGATAAATATTGAAAAAATCGCTCTGGTTTGCGAGCGAGCTTTTCCTGAGCTGGGCGATGGCTTAATCAGCCTTGTTCAGCTCGGCAGAGAGGTTGAGCAGGAAAAGCATAATTTTTCCCTCACCTTTTTTGAAAAGCACCTTGAGCAGGTTGCAGAGAAATTCTGGAATCTTCCTTTAAAAAATCTGCTAGCGCTTTCCCGCTTGAAAAAGGCAGGAGCAGTGTTTGTGCTTTTGGCAGGAAGTTGGCTGGGCGCTCATTTTTTGATTTCAGGATTCGGTGAGGGTGTTAGGTCTGCTTTTTTGCTCTCATCGCTTTTGAGCTCTGCTCCCAAAGGTTTTTTACAGAAATCAAAGGCGCTTGAGTTGTATGACTTTAAGATAGAGTATCATTATCCAGCTTACAGCGGGCTTGAGCCAAAAGAGGTAAATTCTTCTAATGGAGAGCTTTCCGCTCTAGTAGGCACAGTGGCAGAAATTCAGGCAAAAAGCCCAGTCTTACTGAAAAGGGTTTGGGTGGAGCTGGAAGGAAAGGATAAGCTCAAGGCGCAGGTAAAATCTGACCTAGTTATTGCCAGCATCACCATCACTGGCTCAGGTAGGTGGAGATTTGCTGGTGTTGATAAAGAAGGCACGCTCTGGAGCGAGCCTGAATATCACTCTATTTTTGCCTTTCCAGATAATCCTCCCAAGATAAATCTGACCGAGCCAAAAGCCCAGCTTGAGGTTCGGCAAGATGATAGAATAAAGCTGAAATTTCAGGCAAGTGATGATTTTGGGCTGGAGAGCATCTGGCTGGTTTTTAAAGGAAGCGGTGATGAAAAAGAGAGACGCATCAAGCTGGCATTTTATCAGCCAGCTCCGCTTGAGCTTAATGAAGAGTTTGAATGGAACTTAAAGGAATTTGATTTTGCTCCCGGCGAGCGGGTGGCTTATTACCTTGAGGCTCAGGACAATAATCACGCAACCGGTCCTGGTGTGGGAAGAAGTGAGACTAGGTATATTGAAATTTTCAGTCCACTTAAAAGGCATCTGCAAATCATTGCCAAAGAGCAGGAGCTATTTGAGGAGCTAATAGGTTTTCTGGACAAAAACATTATTCAAAACATAACAAAACTGCCGGAAAAAGATTTTTGGCAAAAAGAGCAGGCAATGATTGAGGATTTCAAAAAGATAAAAACAATGCTCGCTCAGCTTTCAAAGAAGATAAAAGAAGATGAGCTTAGCCCAGCGTTGATTAAAGCCGCCATTTCTCAGGGCATATCTGCTTATGAAAATCTCATCACCAGCCGTAGAAAAATGGCTTTAGCCAAAAACCGCAAAGGAACATTCTCGCTGATTAACAAAACCATTGTGCGAATGGAAAAAGACATTCTTTTCTGGGATGCTCAGCTGAAAAAGCAAAGGCTGGATTACCTTCTTGCTTTGGCGGAAAAGCTTAGGGCTGGACAAGAGGAGCTGGCTCGGCTTCTTGAAAAATACGAGCAGACCAAAGACCTTGCCCTTCTGGATAAAATAGAGGCAAAGCTCGCTGAGCTCAAACAGCTTTATGAGGAGTATCTTTCCCGTTTAGGAGAGCTTGCCCAGACCCTTCCTGATGAATTTGTCAATCTTGATGCCATTGAAAAAATGAGTGCAGGAGATGTTTACGAGAAGCTGGAGGAGTTTCGGCGAGCAATCCACGACCGAGATATAGAAAGCGCACTGGCACACGCACAGGATTTTCTCTCCAGCCTCGACCAGCTTCTGGGCGAGCTTAACAAGCAGGCAGAAGAATTCGGAGAAAAGATGAATGCTGAGATTTTAGCCAGTCTGGATAAAGCTTTGGATAAAATCCGCCAGCTAAAACAGAGCCAGAAAAGCCTGATTGAGCTGACAGAACCTATCTACCAAAACTGGCTTCAGGCACAAAAGCAAGCAGAAAAAGAGCTAGATAAAAAAATTGATGAAATCGCAGAGCAGATGGATGAGCTTAGAAACTCCCTTCAGAAGCAGAGCCAAAAAGTCGGTGAGTTTTATGCCAGCCCAGAGCTTTCGCCAGAAGCGTCACGGGATTTTTACCGAAAGCGGGCAAGGCTCGGCTCCCGTAGCTGGCAGATGGTTTACAAGGTGGGTGAGGCAAAGAAGTTCTTAAAGCAAAAAAAGCTGGATAAAGCAAGCGGGTCTATGCAAAGGCTTATTGATGAGCTTGAGGATTATCAAAAGAGCCTGAAAGATTTTCTCCAAAGCGCAAGAGAAAATGAGGAAAAAAAGAAAGAGTTTATGAATAGCTGTCAGGGTGCTCGGGGCTTGGCTAAGAAAATCAAAGACGAGATTGACCAGCTTATAAAAAGCCTTTCTCCCAGTCTTTCTGAACAGGATTCAGAAAAGCTGGCAAATCTTAGCAAGGAGCAGGCAGAGCTGAGGCAAAAAACAGATGAGCTTAGGTCAGAGCTCAAGCAGGCTTTTGAGAACCTTTCAGTTTCTCCTCAAAAGGCAATTTCGCATCTTGAAAGTGCCAGCTTTAAAATGAGAGATGCCCAGGGAGAGCTTGAGCTTAAAAACCCAGACCTTGCGCTTATGGCGGAAAAAGAAGCCAAATACTGGCTGGAGCAGGCGGAAAAGAAGCTGGCGGATTTTCGCAGGCAGTTAAAAAAGAGCTCAAAGCCTTCTGGTATAGGTGCGCTTCTTCCTTGGCAGGGAGCACAGCCCGGAAAAGGAGAGCAGGGCGCTTATGGCACAATGAGCAAAGATTTTGAAATACCCAGCTCAGATAAAGAAAAAATGGGCTTGGAGCTGAAAAAAAAGATTTTAAAAGCTATGCAGGAAGGCTCTCCCAAAGGATATGAGGAGCTTAATAGAGATTATTATAAGAGGTTAATCCAATGATAAAGGATTTTTTCAAAAAAGCAGTTTTAGTTGCTTTTGCTTTGGTGTTTTTGCAGGCGGATTTTTACAGTATTGTTTCTCAGGCAGAGCAGGCTCTTGATAATTGGGACTTTGCCCAGGCATCTAAACTGGCAGAGCAGATAAAAAATGAGCTGAATTTTTTAAACGAGCAACAAGAGATAAGCGCTCATTTTTTCCTGGCTCAATACTGGTTCTATCTTGGAGAGTATGACAAGGCAAAGCAGGAGCTGGAATGGCTGAAAAGGCGAGGAGATAATCTGGGCACAGATTTTGAGCAGTTTTACAAGCGAGTGGTTCATCTGGCAGAGCTGTTTGAGAATGCTCACGAGCGCTCAAGCACGCATTTTTCTATCCGTTGGGTAGATGAAAGAGATGAGATTTTAGCAGAGCCTGCTCTGGAGGTGCTTGAGCAGGCGTATAGAGCTTTAAGCAGGGTATTTGGATTTGAGCCCACCCGAGATGATAAAATTCCTGTGGAGATATATCCCAGCTCTTCAGACCTTGCGGTAGCAGTTGGCTTGAGCGATGAGATGCTCAAGGCATCAGGCACAGTTGCCATTTGCAAATATGGAAGGCTTCTTATCACCACCCCCAGAGTCCTTCTTTATGGATATGATTATCTTACCACAATGAGCCATGAGCTGGTGCATTATTTTGTTTATTCCCGCAATGGCGAGACCTGTCCTGTCTGGCTTCATGAGGGTATAGCCAAGTATCTTGAAACCGCTTATAAAGGCGAGATGGGTGTTCTTACTCCTATTGCCAAGAGCCTTTTGGTTGATGCAATTAAAAACAATAAGCTTATTACATTTAGTGAGATGCATCCCACTTTTGCTCAATTTAAAACTCCTTCTCAAGGTCAGCTTGCCTTTGCAGAAGTAAGCACAATGGTTGGATACTTAAAAAGCCGGTGCGGAGAAGATAGCTGGCTTGAGCTACTTGACCTGCTCAAGCAGGGAAAAGATGATAAAACCGCGCTCAGCGAGGTATGCGGAAATGATTTTGAATCCATCTGGCAGAACTGGAAAGAGTGGGTTGAGGCAAGGGGCTGGAAGGTTCTGCCCGGAGCTGTGGCGCTTCGGCTGGAGTTCAGCGAGGGCAAAGAGGAGAAAAAGAAAGAAGAAGAGATTAGTCAAGAGGAGCTCGGTTCGCAAAAGGCTTGGGAGTATGTTCGTCTTGGAGATTTACTTCGTGACCGTGGGAAGTATCAATCAGCAGTGGTTGAATATGAGAAAGCTGTTGAGCTTGTGCCTTACAATCCCAAGGTGCTGAACAAGCTGGGTATAGCCAAGATGATGGCAGGTGATTATAAAGGTGCCATCGCTACTTTGAAAAAAGCAGGAGAGATTACGCCTAACTATAGCACGATTTTTGTTAATCTGGGTCTTGCTTATGCATCAGCAGGAGATGATGAGGGGGCAATAGAGAGCTTTAAGCGGGCGGTTGAGCTCAACCCGTTCAATCCTCTTCCCTACATTAAACTTAGGGAGCTTTATCTCAAACAGGGCGATAGCTATAATGCGGAGAAAATGGCAAGCGCACTGGAGATAATCAAAAGAAGATAAGGAGGCAAAATTAAAGTGAGGGAGATGACAAGAGAAGAGGAGCTTCAGGCAGTAGAGGAGATGGCAAGGAGCCGAGAGGAGATTCTCTCGGAGATGCGCAAGGTGATTGTTGGTCAGGACAGGGTGGTTGACCTTTTTCTTATTGCGCTTTTCAGCAGGGGGCACAGCTTGTTTGTTGGAGTTCCTGGTCTGGCAAAAACGCTTATGGTTTCCACCCTTGCCCAGATATTGAACTTGAGCTTTTCAAGGATTCAATTTACCCCTGACCTTATGCCTGCGGACATTACTGGAAGCGAGGTTTTAGAGGAAGACCCCTCCAGCGGTCAGAGGAGGTTTCGTTTTATCAAAGGACCTATTTTTGCCAATGTTATTCTTGCTGATGAAATCAATCGCACCTCTCCCAAGACGCAGGCAGCGCTTTTGCAAAGTATGCAGGAGTATCAGGTGACCTGTGGCGGGGTTACTTATAAACTTGAGCTACCTTTTTTGGTTTTTGCCACTCAGAACCCGATAGAGCAGGAAGGCACCTATCCACTTCCTGAGGCTCAGCTGGATAGATTTATGTTTGAGATAGATGTCGGGTATCCTGATTTTGATGAAGAAGTGGAAATCGTCCGCACAACAACAGGTCCGAGCGAGCCTGAGCTTAAAAAAGTGCTGGATAAAGAGCGGATACTACAGCTACAGGAGCTGGTGAGAAGGGTTCCGGTGGCGGATTATGTTGTTCGCTATGCGGTTCGCTTGGTGCGTGCCAGCCGTCCAACTGACCCGCTTGCACCTGAATTTGTCAGAGAATGGGTAGCCTGGGGAGCAGGACCTCGTGCCAGTCAGTATTTAATTTTAGGTGGAAAAGCCCGTGCATTAATCAACGGAAGATTTGCAGTAAGCACAGATGATGTGAAGGCGCTGGCAGAGCCGGTTTTAAAGCACAGGATTATTGTTAACTATCGGGCAGAGGCTGAGGGGATAGATTCCAGCAAAATAATTCAAAGACTTCTTCGTGAGATAAAAGAGGATGAAAAGTAAGTATGTTCTGGAGGGGGCGCAGAGAAGAGGCGCTGGATGTTATCTCCAAGGTTCGTGGGCTGGAGCTTCGTGCCCGAGAGGTAGCAGAGGGAGTGTTAATTGGAATTCATCGCTCCCGACATCGTGGCACCAGCATAGAGTTCGCTGAGCATAAATCTTACTCCCCTGGTGATGAGATTCGGCTTATTGACTGGCGACTTTTTGCCCGCACTGATAGGTTCTTCATCAAGCAGTTTGAGGACGAGACAAGGATTTGCGCCTATCTAATAGTTGACGCTAGCGGTTCTATGGCGTATCCAGAGGGAGGAGAAATCACCAAATTTGAATATGCACAGCTTATTGCTTCGGCTTTGGGATTCCTGCTCCTCCGACAGGGAGATGAAGTAGGAGCGGGCATAATTTCCAAAGATGAGCTTGGCTTTCTTCCTGCTAGAAGTGGTGAGAAGCATTTTCTTGCTTTAATAGAGCTTTTAGCCAAAGCAGAGCCAGAGGGAAGGGTAGAGCTGGGAGAGATTATTTTTCAGCTATCAAGCAGGTTAAAGAGGCGCTCTTTGGTTATTATTTTAAGCGATTTTCTTGACCCTGGCTTTAAGATAGAAAAGAGTTTAAAGTTAATTCGCTCCCGGGGAGCTGAGTTGATTTTATTTCAGGTTCTGGACCGGGGCGAGCTTACTTTTCCCTTTAATCAGCTCGTTTGGTTTGAGGGTTTTGAGGAGGAGGGAAGGCTTCTATTAGATGCGCAGAAGATTCGTCGGGAATATTTAAAAAGGCTCAAGCAGTGGCAAAATTCTCTGAAAAGAACCTGCCAGGAGCTAGGAGTGGATTTTCAGGTATTTCCCACAGACACATCAGCATCGCAGGCGCTTAGTGAATATCTGCTTCAGCGCTCCCGCATTCGCTGGAGGCGAGGCTAGCAATGGGCTTTAGCGCACCTGTTTATCTTTGGGGGCTTTTAGGCGCTTTAATTCCTGTGATTATTCACCTTTGGAGGCGAAGGCGGGCAAAGAGAATTCGCTTTGGCGCCCTAGTTTTGCTTTTAGATGCTCATCAGCGCACCCGCAGGAAAAGAAGGCTTTGGGAGATTTTGCTTTTGGCTTTACGAATGCTTGCTATTGCTTCGCTGGCTGTTGCTCTTGCAGGTCCTTATAAACTGGTTGAGGTTCCCAGCCCTGCTTTAGGTTCTGCTCCTAAAGCGATTATGCTGGTGATAGATGATTCTTTAAGTATGCGAAGGAAAGATAAAAAAAGAGCTCTTTTTCAGCAGGCAAAGCACTTTGCCGAGGCGGTTTTAGCCAAGCTCACTGACCTAGATGAGGTGGGATTGATTTTTCCCTGCTCGCAGAAATTCATTGCTCCCAGCAAACAGCTGGGCAGGGTAAAAAAAGCACTTTCTCAAGCAAAAGCCACCTACCAGAGGGCTAATCTTATTTCAGCTATAGAGCAGGCGGAAAAAAGCATTGAGAGAAAAGAGGCAGATAAAAAAATACTTGTTCTCACAGACCTTCAATTCACCAGTTTTTCTTATCAAAAACAGCTCAGCCCTTTTTCTGGAGAGATTTATTTTTACGACCTTTCTCAAAAAATACCTGAAGATAATCTGGCGCTGGGCAGAATAAAAATCTCCCGCACCCATCAGACCTCTGCTCAGCTTAGTGTTAAAGTTTATAATTTTTCCAGCAAAAAGAGAAAGGTTCATCTGTGTCTTTGGTTGGGTGGAGATGTTTATGCTCGTGGGATTATCACGCTTCGGGCTTATTCACAAGGAGAGAAGAATTTTACCATCAGCCTGGTAAAGGGAATTAACGCAGAAGGGAAGATAGAGATAATAGATTCTGATGCGCTTTATGAAGACAATGTAAGCTATTTTCACCTTCGGGCAGGTGGAAGGGTGCGTGCTTTGATTGTTGATGGAGATTGGTCTCAGGAGCCACTTGAGCGAGAGAGCTATTTTCTTGAGCGGGCGCTTAACCCAAGACTTAATGCCCTGAGCAGGATTGACCCAGTGGTTGTGAGCGAATCGGTTTTTACTGCTACGGATTTATCCCCCTATCAGGTTCTTATTCTTGCCAATTGCACTTTGCTTGATGAAAAAGAGGCAGAGAAAATAAAAGATTTTGTGCAAAAGGGCGGTGGGCTTTTAATCACTGTTGGAGATAAGGTCAAAGCAGATAGATATAATAGGCTTCTTTCCAACCTTCTTCCCCGCCAGCTTCGTGGTGTTAAAGTTCCTTTTGCAGGAGCAGAAGCAAAAAAAGAGATTCAGCCGATGCATCTAGATGTTAGTTTTATCAATGAGCCTGAGCGACACGCGGTTTTAAAGCCCTTTATTTCTCTTGAGCGTGGCGACCCTTCTAAGGCAAGTTTTTATAAATATTTTCTTTTTGTCCACGAGCTATATCCCAAGAGCAGGGTTATTTTAGAGCTTACTGACCATACTCCAATTCTGGTGGAAAAAAATTATGGAAAGGGCAGGGTGATGCTCTTTGCATCAACGGTTGACAGGGATTGGTGTGATTTATGTATCTATCCTTCTTATCTTCCGCTTTTTCATCAAATTGTTTTGTATCTGGCAGGAGCGCTTTTTGAGCTAAATCCTGAGCAGGCACAGGTTGGCGACCAGATAGAGCTTGCTCTTCCTTTAGAAAAAACTTCGGCTCTTGTCCGCACCAGTCAGGGAGAGGAATTCAGGCTCAGTGCTGAGAAGAGCGGAGAAAAAAATTTACTAAAAGCAAGGCTACTTACTCCCGGAGTATATTATTTTTATTACCTTCCTTCCAGAGGTCCATTTGGAAAGGCACAGGCAGACCTTATTCTTTCTGTGGGAATTGACCCCAAAGAGGCGGATTTAAGAAAAATATCTTTTGATGAGCTGAAAAGGCTTTTTCCGGCAAAAAAGATTTATATTAATTCTGAGGAGCAAAAAGAGAAGGCAGAGGTAAAATCTGTTCAGACCAAAAAACCATATCATCAGATTTTTCTTTTAGCTTTAATTATCTTTTTGCTGGGAGAGATTCTGGTTTTGGTCAAAGAGGCAGGGCAATGAATAGGAGAGAGTTTTTAAAGGCGCTTGCTTCCGGAATGCTTTTTTCTCAAAACCTTTGGGCATTTGGCTTTGGGCTTGAGCCACGAGCTAAAAAATATGATTTTTATTTTGCACAGCTCGTGTATGGAAAGGGCTTGGAATGGAACCCTCATCCAGCAAGCGCCAGAACTCTAGCAGAATTACTTCGCACAAGAACCAGCATTCCTGCCTGTCCTGAACGCGTGGATATATCTCCGCTGGATGCCAATCTTTTCCAATATCCTTTTCTTTACTGGAGCGGAACAGATGCCTTTGAGCCATTAAGCGAAGCGTTTATCATTCGCCTGAGAAAATGGTTTGATGCTGGTGGATTTATGCTGGTAGATGATGCTCTTGCCCAGCCAGAAAGCGGATTTGACCAGAGCGTGCGAAGAGAAATCAAAAGGATATTCCCAGAAGAAAAATTAACCCGACTTCCATCTGACCACACGGTTTTTCAATCTTTTTATCTTTTGGATAAGGTGGTGGGAAGAAAAGCGGTTGTGCCTTATTTATCTGGAGTTAATCGTGGAGATTTAACCATTCTCATCTACTCGCAGAATGACCTTGCAGGAGCTATTGACCGCACTTCATCAGGCGAGTGGCGATACAACTGCGAACCTGGTGGAGAGCATCAGCGGGAGCTTGCCATTCGCCTTTTTATCAACATTATTCTTTATGCCCTTACTGCCAATTACAAAAAGGATTTGATTCACATCCCATTTATTTCTGAGCGAAGGAAGAAAAGACCGAGATGATTTTTAAGGCTTTAGAATTTTTCGGCATAAACACGCAGGGATTTGACCGATTGCTGGTGCATTTTGCAGGCTGGGAAAATCCTGCCAGCAGATGGCTGGCTTTTGCCCTTTTGATAGTTTTTATTTTGAGCAGTTATTTCCTTGTCAAGCCAATAGAAAGCAAACTGAAAAAGGCGTTTGTTCTTTTGCTACATTTTTTTGTTATTGGATATTGTATTTTGATATTTTTCCAGCCACAGCTTCGGCTGGCAAAGGTAAAGAAATCAAAGCCAGCGGTTGCTGTGCTGATAGATACCTCAGAGAGTATGAGCGCACCTACAGAAACTGGTCAGACAAGATTAGAGCTTGCCAAAAACTGGCTGGAGCAAAACAAAAGGTTTTTTGACCAGCTTCTTCATAACTATCAACTTGTCTGGTTTAGCTTTGACCGCACGCTTAATCCTATCTCTGTGAGCTCACTTGCTCAGCTTATGCCTTTGGGAAAAGATACTCAAATTCTTTTGTGCCTAGATGAGCTGAAAAGAGAGCTTTCTGGCAAGCTCGCTGGTGTGCTTATCATCAGTGATGGCAGAGATTGGGGAGAGCTTTGGAGAGCCAGCCAAAAGGCAAAAAAGGATAAATCAGCTCGGGTTATTTCTAATCTTCGCCAGCGACTTGCTGGTCTTGGAAAAATTTATCCTGTTATTTGCTCCAAAGAGAAAAAAATAACTGACCTGGCTATATCTGAGCTTAAATACGATGCTTATGGATTTGTCAAAAATCCTTTTGTTGTGCTGGTTAAGATTCGTGCTCAGGGCAAGCTTCCTTCCCACAGCTGGATAAAGCTCTGGCAGGAAGATAAGCTCCTTGTCAGCAAGGAGATTGAGCTTAAGCCTCAAGAGGGCGAGATTGAGCTGGAATTTATCCCTGAGCAGGTGGGAAGATTCCTCTTCCGCGTGGAGCTGGCAAAATATGAAAATGAGGTAAACCTCAAAAACAACGAGCGAGTTTTTCCGCTCACCATACTCCGAGACCGAATAAGAATTCTTTACATCGTCGGCAATCCCAGCTGGGATGAGAAATTCCTTCGCCGAACCTTAAAGAAAAATCCCAGCGTTGACCTTGTCAGCTTTTACATTCTTCGGGAATATTTCAATAACCCGATGGCAAGAGAAGACGAGCTTGCACTTATTCCCTTTCCTACCCACAAGCTTTTTACCGAGGAGCTAGCTAGTTTTGATTTGGTTATTTTCCAGAATTTCTTTGGAAAAGCATATATGGTTCCAACTTATATTGATAACTTGAGAGAATATGTGCTTGATGGCGGTGCGTTAGTTTACATTGGAGGACCAAGAGCTTTCATCAAGGATTCTTTTAACGACCCGCTTGAAGACATACTTCCTTTTGATTTCAGCTTTCAATCTCCCAGCTACAAAGAAGATGAGATAGAGCTTGAACTCACGCCTTCTGGCGAGCATCATCCCATCACTCGCTTGGAGGCGGATATTTTTAAAAGCAGGCAAATCTGGAAAAGAATAGGCAGGCTCAAAGGATACAATCAGGTGCTTCGTCCCAAGCAAGATGCAGTGGTGCTGGTAAGAAGAGCAGGAGGCGCCAAAGAGCCGATTATTGCGGTGAGAGAGGTGGGAAAAGGAAGGGTGCTTGCCATTGCTACTGATAGCCTTTGGCGATGGAGATTTGATATAGAAAAAAATCCCAGCGGGACACGATACTATCAGCTATTCTGGGAGCGAGCTTTAAGATGGCTTATGAAAGAAAAAGAAACCAAGCCCATAAGCCTTACTGCTAGCAAAGACCGCTACCTGCCTGATGAAGAGGTGAGATTGCTCTTTCAGGTGCAAGATAAGAGCTATCAACCTGTTGATGGTGCAAAGGTATTTTTAAAACCAATTATCCTGCCCAAAGAATGCAAAAAGGAATTTACTCAGCCTGTTTTGGGCGAGCAGATTTCTTCTGGCAAATATCAATTCAGGTTAAAGCTTGGCTGTCAGGGCGGATGGCGGTTTTTAGCCTGGGCGGAAAAAGCAGGAGAAAGAATTGGTGAAGATGAGGAAATCATTGTAGTAGAGGAAAAAAGCAGAGAGCTTTCCGACCTTTCTTTGGGAAAATCCTGCCTTGAACTTTTGGCGCGGGCAAGCGGGGGGCGAGTTTTTACCATAGCGCATAGTCCCGAGCGGTTGAAATTTCCTCAATTCAAACAGGAAGAGATTGTGGGAGCAAAGGATATCGCATTATGGAACAACTGGCTAGTGTTTTTGATTTTTGTCGGGATGGTCAGCGTTTTGTGGGCATTAAGAAGAGCCTTTGGAGCAAGCTAGAAAATATTTTTCTTTTTCTAGCGTATAATAAAAAAAGCCTAAAAAGGAGGGGGAGAAGATGAAGAGCGGAGTTTATGGAATTGGGCTTAAGTTTTTAGCAGTGATAGTTCTCTTATTTGCTGGCACGCTCAGCGGGTTTGAGATTCAGGCAGGAGAGATTGCGCTGGTTAAAGGAGATGTTTGGGTCATAAGCCCAGATGGCACCAAGCACAAAGCAGAGCAGGGAGAGATTATCACTAGCGAGGAGATTATAGAAACAGGGGCTAACTCTAAGGCGGTAATAAAAATGGAAGATGGCAGTGAAATAGAGCTTGGCTCTAGCACCCGCATTCAAATCAATGACCCATCAGTTGAGGCAAGAAGCTCTTTGTTTTTGTTTTTAGGAAGGGTTTTTGCCAAAATCATTCCGCAAAAATCTGAGGAGCCTGTCTTTACCATAGAAAGCATAAGCTGTGTGGCAGGGGTGAGAGGAACCGAGTTTGATATGGCTGTTGGTATGGACGGCTCTGCTCTGGTCAGTGTGGAAGAAGGAGAGGTTGAGCTGAGCGGAGAGGCAGGTCCTTTAAATCTATTTAGCGGAGAAGAAGCAGAGCTTACTCCAGAGGGAAAGTGGCAGAAAAGAAAGAGAATTAAGCGCACGGAAAAAGACTGGCAGAGCTGGTTTCAGGCTCGCCAGCAGTTTTTTATAAAAAACTCTGAAAGGGTAATCAATCGGATGGTGAGAAGAACAGTTATTTTACAAAGCCAAATTCAACGCCACGACCTTCTTCTCCGCAACAAGCAGAAGAAGCTAAAAACCCTTTATGAGCAGGGAAGATTGCCCTATGAAAAAGCTAGAAGAATTGCCCGCAGGCAGATAAGAACCTATCTTAGGATGCTCAGCGCTCTGGCAAAAGCAGACAGCCAGCTTCGTGCCATCAATTTCATCATCTGGAAGGCAGAGCAAGAAGTTAAGCAAAATCCCAGTGCATACAGCGATGAGTTTAAAAAATCCATTGCTGATGCCCGCAGAAAGCTCAACCAGATTGGCATTAAAGAGCTTCATCGCAAAAACAGGCGTATGATTCGCACCCATCTGCTCCTTGTTATCCGCACCGCCAAGAAATATAATCTGGAAGCTGAACTCTGGCGCAATCTTCCGCCAAAGGTAAGAAAAAGGATTTTGGAAAAGGCTCAGAAGAAAACATAAAAGCCTTGTTATCTGCTCCCCCGAAGGGATATAATTAAGCAAAAACCAAAGGGGGAGCAAAATGAAAAAGCTTGCGGATTGTGCTAATTGCCAGGTGCCTCTTTTTGAACGAGCCTGCTTTGTTGAAAAAGGCAAGGGCGGAGCAGGCTGTCCTACTTTAAGCGAAAAAGAACTTTTTGAAAAGGTAAGAGAGATTTATAAAGAACCCAAGCTCCGCGAGTTTGCCCGTCTGGCATCGGTTCAGGAAGGAGAGGGTTATTTAGAGCGGGAGCGAAAGCCCTATCTTCCTCATCCTGCCAAGCCGAGAATTCAGGAAATAGCTGAATTCGCAAAAAAGATGGGATATAAAAGGCTTGGGATTGCCTATTGCATTGGCTTGCAAAAAGAGGCAGAGCTTTTGGTCAGGTTTTTGCGCGCACAGGGATTTGAGGTGGTGAGTGTGGTTTGCAAAATCGGTCGCATAGAAAAAGAGGAGCTGGGTGTGCGTGATGAAGAAAAGATTTTAATTGGAACAAAAGAAAGCGCCTGCAATCCCATTGGACAGGCTCTTTATCTGAATAAGGCAGAAACTGATTTTAACCTTGCACTTGGTCTTTGTGTTGGGCATGATTCTCTTTTCTTCAAATACTCGCAGGCGCCTGTTAGTGTGGTGGCAGTAAAAGACAGACTTTGCGGGCACAATCCGCTCGCTCCTCTTTATACCCTGACCAGTTATTATATGTATCTTTTGCGTCCGGGGTTTTAAAAATTTTGAGCTTGGGATAAAATCGCTTAAAAAGAAAGGAGGGAAAACAAGTGGCTAAGATTGACCGCAGGGATTTTTTCAAAATAGCCATAGGAGCTGGAATAGGTGGGGCGGTATCTTTAAGCGCTTCTGCTAAAAAACTCAAACCACCTGTTCCTATCCCTGAGCGAGAGCTTACAAAAGATGATTGGATTTGGCTGAAAAAAACTGCCCAGCAGGTTTATGCCAAAAACCGGGTTGAGATTGATGGGCTGGTTTTTCATATGCCTTCATATCGGCAGTATCGCTATCTGTTTGGCTGGGATTCGGGCTGGCACGCAATTGCGCTCACCAGATTTGAGCCAGAGCTTGCCAAAAAAGAAGTTCTGGCGCTCTGCTCAATGAGCTGTGAAGACGGAAGAATACCCCATCAGACCGGTTTTAAACAGACAACCAAATCTGCCAATCCCATCACAGCTATTGGCGACCTTATGATTAGAAATATGTTTGATGAAAATCATCGCTCCTGGCTGATTGACCCGCCAAGCTACATAATAAGCGCTGAAAAAATCTACCTTTGCACCAAAGATAAAAACTTTGTTGAAAAGGCTCTTCCCGCCCTAGAAAGATGCGCTGAATATCTCACTACCAAAAGAGACCTTTTTGGTGATGGTCTTCCCTGCATCATCCATCCTTGGGAGTCAGGAACAGATAATTCTCCCTGCTATGACAAACCCTTGAAATTAAACTTTAAAACTCCTTTTGGCGCTCTTAAAAGAATGAATCTTTACCCACATCTACTTGACCGCTGGGCAAAGCTCGGCTGGGATATAAAGAAAATTGCTGAGCAGAATGTTTTTGTCTTTGAGGATTTAACTGTAATTTCCATTACAATTCGTGGAATTCTCTCTCTTGCTCGGCTTAATGAGGCGCTGGGAAGGAAAGAAAAAGCCACTTACTGGAGGAAAAAGGCAGAGAAGATGACAGAGATGCTTTTAAAAATTCACTGGGATGAGAATGCAGGCTTATTTTTCTCCCGCTATGATTTAAAGGAGCCAAAGCTTGCCCGAAGAAAAACCTTAGCTTCTATTCTTCCTGCCTTTACCACTCTTATTCCAAAAAGAATTGCTAAAAGGCTGATTGAGGAGCATCTTTTGAACACAAAGGAATTCTGGGATACTTACATCGTTTCCTTTAATTCCCGTGATGAGCTGGCAAGAGAAAAGATTTATTTTGAAGACCTGCTTCTCTGGCGCGGGCATTGCATCTGGATGAATATGAACTGGATGGTCTGTCAGGCGCTTTTGCATTATGGGTATAAAAAGCAGGCAAGAGAGCTCACTAGAAGAACCGCTTTGCTGATAAGAGCAGAAGGATTTAGAGAATTCTATGACTTTCGCAACGGAGAGGGCAAAGGGGCAAGAAATTTCACCTGGCCAGCCCTGGTTCTTGATATGATTGCTGAGTGCTGGCCGGAGATTGTAGCTTGAAATTTTAAAGCTAAACAGATGGAAGGAACTAAGCCTAGCTATCGCAATGAAAGTTTTTACTTTAAAATGTTCATTTTTTTTGTTTTGATAAGCTTGGCTTTTAAACTTATTCTTTTAAAAGATTTTCGCTTCCTGCCTCTGGT